>PWGF01000077.1 GCA_003554375.1 Spirochaetaceae bacterium | reverse complement strand
GGCGCCGTTCATGTTCGCGTCAACCGGATCGGCTCCGACAGCGTCTTCGGCTCCGTCGTGCGCATGGTCGAGGAAGCGGAGGCCAATCAAGGAGCCACCGCACGGGTGGCGGATCGGTTCTCGGGCTACTATCTGCCGATCGTCGCGGCAATCTCGCTCGCCACGTTCATGATCGGCGGCGAGGTGATGCCCGCTGTGGCGGTACTCGTCGTTGCGTGCAGTTGTTCGTTTGCGCTCGCCACGCCCATCGCTATGCTGGCGTCGGTCGGCGCCGCGGCAAAGCGTGGCCTTCTGATCAAAGGCGGCCGATACATCGAACAGGCGAAGGGCGCCGAGACATTGCTCGTCGACAAGACCGGGACCCTTACCACCGGAAACGTCGTGGTTACCGAAGTTGTTGCGGAGGAGCCTCGCGTCTTAGCGTACGCCGCTTCGGCCGAGCGATATAGCGAGCACCCCATAGGCGCTGCGATCAGAGCGCACGCTGCCGCTCGCGGCGTAGCGGTCGAAGCCCCGCGTGATTTCGAAGCAGTTCCAGGTGGCGGAGTGCGGGCGGTTGTCGACGGCTGTGAGGTGCGCGTCGGAACTCCACGGTTTATCGGGCATGATCCTGCGTCGAGCGAGGGCCTCCAACAGCTTGCCGCGGAAGGGAAGAGCGTGGCGCTGGTGGAGATAGACGGCACAGTCCGAGGCGCCATTGCGCTTGCCGATCGCCTCCGGGATGACGTGGCCGGAGCGCTTGTGGCCGCATTCCGGCTGGGAATCCGGAGAATCGAGGTTCTCACCGGCGACAGTCCGGCCGGCGCGAACGGAATTGCGCAAGAGCTACGCCGGCAGACCGGGCTTGGTGAAGGGGCGTTTCAGGTCCGGGCGTCGCTTCTGCCCGCGGACAAGGTCGAGCGAGTTCGGCAGCTCCAGGCGGAGGGCGAACGGGTGATCATGATCGGGGACGGGATCAACGATGCGCCGGCTCTTGCCGAGGCGGATGTCGGGATTGCCGCCGGAGAGCTGGACGTGACCGTAAACGCGGCGCCGGTCGTCTTCCTGCGTGACGATTGGGAGCTGCTCCCGCGTTTCATTGCGATCGTGCGCCGCACTATGCGGGTTGTGCATCTCAACATTGGGTTCACTGCCGTATATAACCTCGCCGGGCTTGGGCTGGCCGCCTTCGGAATGCTTCCGCCGGCGGTGGCGGCGGCGCTCCAGAGCCTGCCGGATCTTGGAATCCTCGCGAACTCATCGCGTCTGCTGAGACCGAAGTGACCGGCTCGTGAGCTCCTGAGGAGGAACGGCGACCGTATCGAGCGGCGGCCTGGCTGCGGAGGGAGCGAGCCTCCCCGGCTGCGCTCCCGAGCAGCCTCCGGCGGGCTTCTCCGGTCGAACGGAGCGGGCGTCCGGGGTGCCGGCCCCGGACAGCTACGCGCTCCGACCGGCGGTTGTGGTGAGAACCGCTACAGCCCCGGAGATTCCCCCGTGATGTAGTTGATGAGGTGCTTTGCCTCAT
Organism: Spirochaetaceae bacterium; assembly: GCA_003554375.1. GTDB lineage: Bacteria > Spirochaetota > Spirochaetia > DSM-27196 > SKKC01 > PWGF01. The sequence goes on along the minus strand of PWGF01000077.1, from coordinate 7,080 downwards.
ACTGTGCTTCGCGGAGGAGCGCGCGGACGACGTCACCGATGGAGATGATTGCAAGTAGGTCGTCGTGCCGGTACACCGGCAGATGGCGAATGCGGTTGTCGGTGAAGATCTTCATCGCATACTCCAGATCGTCGTCTTCATGCGCGATAATCACACGATTTTTCGGCGTCATGAGCTGACGGACCGGCTTGTCACGGACGCCGCCGAAATGATTCGAGTCGGTATCCAGGCTTCGGAGGATGTCCCGCTCCGAGATAATGCCTTGGAGTTTCCGTGCGTCGTCCAGGACTACGAGCGCCCCGACGTGCTGCTCGTTGAGGAGCGATATTGCCTTCGCAACCGGCTCGTCTGGTCCGACTGAGTGTACGAACTCGCCCTTTTCTTTCACTATCTCATGAACCTTCATCGTGACTCTCCCGTGGTGCCTATTGTTGTGGGCGGCTCGCCTCACGCCGAGCCACCTTCGCGGCCATCGCTCGACTAGTATAACTCGACTTTTTCAAAAGCGCGACTGAGCGGAGCCCTTGCCTGAGCTCAGCGTTTCGCGCGGCCGACGTTTTGGGCCCGCAGGCGCCTTGCCGCCCGCGGGCCGGCGCCGGGCTAACCGGTGCCGATCACACCTCCCGGCGCTCGTAATGAGTGTGCAATAGCTCATGGGAGCGCGGTCCCAACGGGCGCTCCAGGTAGTCGCTGTAGAGCTTTGCGACGTCCGGGTTCTCGTGCGACTTGCGGAGCGGCTTCCCTTCGTCCTCAGCGTAGATACCGCGTATGCGGGCCTCGCGCACTTCGTCGGTAGTCGGCCGCGGCTGACCGCCGCCTCCGATGCATCCGCCCGGGCATGCCATGATCTCGATGAAGTGGTAGCGCGAGGGGTCGCGCCGGACCTCCGAGAGGAGCTTGGAGGCGTTGCCGAGCCCGTGCGCCACCGCAATGCGAACGGTCACGCCTTCCAGAAAGGAGAACTCCGGCTTCGTTCCGGCAATCGTGGCCTCCGCCTCCTTCACGCCCGTAAGCCCTTGCGCAGGCTGAAAATGGAGGTTCTCCCCCGGCAGTTCCGAGCCGGTCACGACCTCCCAGACCGTCCGAAGCGCCGCCTCCATGACTCCGCCGGTGTTGGCGAAGATGTCCGCTGCGCCGCTCGATTGTCCCAGCGGGGAGTCCGTCGTATCGTCCTCGAGCTCGTCGAAGGAGAGCCCGCTCGAGGTGATCATCCTCCCCAGCTCCCGGGTTGTGATGACATAGTCTACGTCCTGGTAGCCGCTTGAGCGCATCTCCGGCCGGGCCGCCTCGAACTTTTTGGCGGTGCACGGCATCGCCGAAACCACGACCATGTTGGCCGGATCTACTTCCGCGTTCTGCGCGTAGTAGGTCTTCGCCAGTGCGCCGAACATCTGTTGCGGCGACTTACAGGTGGAGAGGTTTGGAAGCAGGTCCGGGAAAAAGAGCTCCGCGTGCTTGATCCAGCCCGGCGAGCAGCTCGTGATCAGCGGAAGCGGGCCCGGCCCGTGGCCGCCGTCGCCGTTGTGCCCGCCATGGCCGTCGCGTTCACTGCTGCCGCCGCCGTGCCCATCGCCGCCGCCGGTGGGGCTGCCGTTGCCACCGGGGCCCCCGCCGCCGCGCGGATTGAAGCCGCCGCCGGCACCGTGCCCCTGCGCAGAACCGCCGGCAGCACCCTCCTGCGACGCTCCTGCCGCTGCGCCCACTGTTTCCTTCGGAACGAGCGCATGCTTGAGGCGTTCGAGGAGCTCGTGCCCCTCCTCCAAGATCGTAAGGTCCGCGGCGAAGTTCGTGTCGAAGACCGCGTCGAAGCCCATCCCGCGGAGCGCCGCCACCATCTTGCCGGTCACGCGCGTGCCCGGGGGATAGCCAAAACACTCGCCCAGCGCCGCGCGGATTGCCGGCGCGGTCTGGACGACCACGTGCTTCTCCGGGTCCTCCAGCGCGTGCCACACGTCCTCGACGTGACTCGTTTCGATGATCGCGCCGACCGGACATGCCGCGGCGCACTGCCCGCACTGGACGCAGGCTACGTCGCCTAGGTCCAGTGAGAAAGCCGGTCCGATCTCCGTGCCGTAACCACGTTTCTGGGGCGCGAGCGCGCCCACTCCTTGGACATCGGTGCACATCGTGATGCAGCGGCGGCACTTTATGCACTTCTCCGTGTCGCGGCGAAGCGCCGGAGTGCTATCGTCGTAGCGTGCCGGGGGAAGCTCACCTTCGTATCTGACCTTGGTGATGTCCAGGTTCGCCGCAATCTTCCGCAGCTCGCAGTCGTCGCTTCGTACACAGATGCGGCAGTCCCCGTTGTGCTCGCTCAGGAGGAGCTCCAGAACCGAGCGGCGGCCGTCGCGGACGCGCTTGGTGTTGGTAAAGATCTCCATCCCCTCGGCGACCGGCGTCGCGCACGCCGCCATGAGCCGCGGCGCGTGCTTCACCTCCACAACGCAGACGCGGCACGCCCCGAGCGGCGGCCGTTGCTCCATGTGGCAGAGCGTCGGGATCGTGATACCCGCCTGTCGGGCCGCTTCCAGGATCGTTGTGTCGCTACTGACCTTCATAGGCCGGTCGTTTATCCGTATATCAACCATGTTGCACCTCCGCCTCAGCCTTCGGCGCCGCGCATGTCGTCTTGAAGTCGCACCGAAGGCAGCGCTTTGCCTGGCGAGTCGCGACCGGCTCCGGCCACGCACGCTCGACCTCATCGAAGTTCCAGCGTCTGCGCTCCACCTCCATCGTGGGTAACGGCTCCCTCGGGTAGGGGACCGGATCCGCCTCCGGATCGAACGGCACATCGATCGGCCGCTCCTGGCGCCAGAACGCGTGGCCGGCCCCGGTGAGGAACCGGTCCATGCCGACCGCGGCGCGCTCGCCGTCGCCTACCGCCATCACGACCGAAGCAGGCCCGTTTGCCGCGTCGCCGCCGGCGAAGAGCCACGGGATGGAGGTCTCGCCGGTGGCGTGGTCCATCGCGATGAATCCGTCCTTCGTTTTCTCTACCGTGTACGGCTTCACGAGCGAATCGACGTCCAGGCGTTGGCCGACCGCTACGATCACCTGGTCCGCTTCGAGCTCGAACGCTTCGCCGGCCTCCGCCGTCGGGCGCCGCCGTCCGCTGCGGTCGAACGCGCCCAGCCGCATGCGGCTGCACTCCATGCCGCGAACCGCGCCCTGCTTGTCGGTGAGCACCCGGTTCGGCTGCAGAAGCGCGCGGATCTCTACGCCTTCGGCCTCCGCGTCCGCGATCTCCTCCGCGTACGCCGGCATCTGATCCCGGCTCCTGCGGTAGACGATCGTTACGGTCTTAGCGCCCAGCCTGAGCGCCGTACGCGCGGCGTCAATGGCGGCGTTTCCACCGCCCACCACGATCACCTTCTTCCCAACCGGTACCGAGCCGCGAATGTTGTATTGCGTGAGGAAAGCACCCGCTGTGACCACGCCGTCGGCGTCCTCGCCCGGAATGTTGAGCGTGGTGCACTCCGGCGCGCCCGGGCTCAAGAACACCGCCTCGGCCCCTTCGGAGCGCAGCGACTCCAGCGTGAAGTCCGTTCCCAGCCGCATGCCGGTCTTGATCTCGACCCCCATGTGCTCGATCATTCGGACCTCTCGCGCCAGCGTCTCGCGCGGAAGCCGGTACGCCGGGATCGTCTGCACGAGCATGCCGCCCGGCCGCTCGCTTGCCTCGTAGACCACCGGGCGGTAGTCCAGCCGCGCCAGGAAGTAGGCACAGGAGAGCCCCGCCGGCCCCGCGCCGATGATCACCGGCCGCCGGTCCCGGTTTGCCGGGTTCTCTTGGATCGCCGGGCGCTGGATGATCACCTCTTCGTCCACCATGAAGCGCTTCACCCCGCGGATGCTGACCGGATCGTCGATCGTGCTTCGGCGGCAACGCTCCTCGCAGGTGTGGAAGCAGACGCGCGCGCAGACCGCGGCAAACGGGTTACGCTCGCGGTGCAGCTTGAGCGCCTCCGCGTAGCGCTGCTCGCCCACCAGGGAGACGAAGCCGGGAATGTCCACGCCCGCCGGGCACGCGCTCTGGCACGGCGCGCGCACGATCCCCGGGCAGACTCCCGCCTCGCAGTGGCGCTCGCGGATGTGCTGTTCGTACTCTTCCCGGAAGTGCCGTATCGTCGAGAGCACCGGGTTGGGCGCCGTCTGGCCCAGGCCGCAGAGCGCCGTCTGTTTTATCTGCTCGCCCAGCTCCTCCAGTCGCCCGATGTCGGCCTCCACGCCGCGGCCCTCGCAGATCCGGTTGAGGATCTCCAGCATGCGCTTGGTGCCCACGCGGCACGGTACGCACTTGCCGCACGACTCCTCCTGGACGAACTCCAGGAAGAAGCGCGCCACGTCCACCATGCAGGTCTCCTCGTCCATGACGATCAGCCCGCCGGAGCCCATGATCGCGCCCAGCTCGTTGAGCGACTCGTAGTCCAGCGGCGTGTTCAGGTACTGCTTTGGGACGCACCCGCCGGACGGCCCGCCCACCTGCGCCGCCTTGAACTCGCGGCCTTTCGGGACGCCGCCCCCGATGTCGTAGACCAGGTCGCCCAGCGAAGTCCCGATCGGCACTTCCACGAGCCCCGTGTTCTCCACCGCGCCCGCCAAGGCAAAGACTTTCGTCCCCGGGCTGTCCGGAATGCCGCGATCGGCAAACCACTCGGCCCCCTGCCGGAAGATCAGCGGAACGTTGGCGTAGGTCTCTACGTTGTTGAGAAGGCTCGGCTTGTCCCAGAGCCCGCGCGTGGCGGGGAAGGGCGGCCGCGGTCGCGGCTCGCCGCGCTTGCCCTCCACCGAGTGCATGAGCGCCGTCTCCTCGCCGCAGACAAAGGCGCCCGAGCCTTTGCGGATTTCTATGTCGAACGAGAAGCCGGTCCCCAGAATGTCGTTCCCCAACAGCCCCGCTTCGCGTGCCTGGCGCAACGCATGGTCCAGCCGCTCCACCGCAAGCGGGTACTCCGCTCGCACGTAAACGAAGCCGCGGTTGGCCCCCACCGTGTAGGCGGCAACCGCCATCCCCTCGATGATGCTGTGCGGATCGCCCTCCAGCATGCTCCGGTCCATGAACGCGCCCGGATCGCCCTCGTCCGCGTTACAGAGCACGTACTTGGTCTCCGACTCCGGACCCCGGGTGAACTCCCACTTGAGCCACGTCGGGAATCCCGCGCCGCCGCGCCCCCGGAGCCCCGACTTCTTCATCTCCGCGATGCAATCCTCGCGGGAAAACTCCGAGAGCGCCCGGGCAAGTCCCGCATAGCCGCCGCCTGCGATGTAGTCCTCGATCCGCTCCGGATCCACCACGCCGCAGCGCCCCAGGACCAGCTTCTCCTGCCGTGAGAAAAACTCCGAGAGCTTTGTATCCGGCGCAACGCCCGCTTCCCGCGCTTCCGCCGCCGCGCCGCCACCGGCCGCGCCGTCCCGCACCGCTTGAATCAGCTCCGGCGCATGCTCCGGTGCCAGCCCGCTGTAGACCCGGCGCTCCTCCCGGTCGGCGCGGTCGACCGCCACCACCGGCCCCTTCGCGCACGGGCCCAGACAGCCGGTCTGCCGCACCTCCACGCCGCCGTGTCCGTCCGCGTGGGCAGCGCGCGCAAGCTCCCGGTAGAGATCCATACTCCCCGAGGCCAGGCATCCGCCGCCCACGCAGACCCGCACGCACGGCGTCCCGTCTTTTGCTCCTCCGCGCTCGCCGGCAAGCCGTTCCCGCAGCTTGGCCAGCTCCGCAGGCGAGCCGAGCCGCTCGATTCGCGCGGTGCTGCCCGCGCCGCTAGTGCCGCCCTCGCGGCGGCCGTCGCCATTCGTATTGCCTGTTCCATCCGTCCGGCTCTGACTCATGCCGATCCCTCCTTTGGCTCGTCGGCGCCGCCGGCACGCCCGCCGGCGGATTCGGACCCGCCGCCCGTGCCGGCCGCCTCCGCGCTGCTCTCAGCGTCCGCCGCGTCGCGATACGCATCCAGAAGTCCGCGCACCTTCGGCGGGCTCACTCGCTGGTGCACCTCGTCATCTACGAGCACCACCGGCGCCAGACCGCACGCGCCGAAACAGCGCCCGACCTCCAGAGAGAACAGCCGATCCTCGGTAGTGTTTCCAACCTCGATCCCAAGCGACTCTTCGAATTTCTGAAGCACCTCTTTGCCGCCGCGCACGTAGCACGCCGTCCCCAAGCAGACACGGACCGTATGCCGCCCCCGCGGAACCGTCGTAAAGTAGGAGTAGAAGGAAACCACCCCCGCGAGCTCGCTGTAGGAGATCGACATCCGCTCTCCCACCCGCTTTATTGCCTCGCGCGGGACGTATCCCAGCCGCTCCTGAATGCTCTGCAATACCGGTATAACCGCGCCGTCCTGGCCCGCATGCGCGTCGACGATTGCGTCGACCTCCGACACGATAGTTGCTTCGTCCGGAACATCTCTCTGAGCACACGCCATTCTGTCCTCCTCCGGAAGCCGTTCATGAGCCCACCGGCTTCTCAGCCGTTCCGTGAGCCACAGTATACGCTATACAGAGCGCAATATCGTGTCAACCGCCCGCATTGAAGTTCCGCAAATCCCTATATACCGCTTACTGAAACATAACGAAGGAACTCAGGAATAGCAAGCCTTCCACCAAGCTTCACACTCTCTCACAACTACACATGGGAGTCCCACGCCCTTTTGTGCCCACTTCCTGGCCACGCCTCCGCCCCGCACGCCCTCTCGTTCCCATGCCCCGGCTCCGCCCGTCCTCTCCTTCGATCCTCACGGCCCCCACAAGAGGGGGCTCAGGTATGCCCCCTCGCTCCATCCCGAGCCCACCTCGCGTACCCCGCGCACCGCCCCGGCGCTCGCCCGACCACTTCCCCTCCCGCTCCACCCCTCGCTCGCGGCGCGGTCCCCACCCCCGGGCGCGGCTTTTCCGGCTCCGCTCCCGCTCCGCCGGGCCGCGCCCGCGGGATTCCGCTCCCCCCAACCACCCGCTGAGCTCCGCCCGCCTTCTCGCTTCCCGCCCCACCGGGCGCCTCCGCCGCCACCGAGCCGGCCGCGGCTGGGCGCTACCGGCATCCGCTGGGCCGCCGCCGGCTACGGCTGGGCGTTGCCGGTATTCACT
>PWGF01000356.1 GCA_003554375.1 Spirochaetaceae bacterium | reverse complement strand
CCGCGCCGGCCGGCGGTACGCCGTGCATCCGAAAGCTGACACGTCGCTACTGGTTGCTGTCCGTGGTCATGGATTGCCGCCCGCTGCTTGTGGTACTGTGCGCCTGTGGCACTCATCTCGCTTCACAATGTCTCGTATACCGTCGGCGGTGATCCGCTCTTGGACGACGTGTCGCTCCACGTGCAGCCGGGGGAGCGGATTACGCTCCTGGGCCGAAACGGCGTGGGCAAGTCCACGCTCTTGCGGATTGTAGCCGGGGAGCTTAGCCCGGACGCCGGCCGGGTGAGCGTTCGCCGGGGGGCGCGCTTGGCGTACCTCGGTCAGGAGATGCCCCCGAACTGCTCGGGGCGCGCGCTGGACGTGGCTACCGGCGCCGCCAGTATCGAGGAGCGGGACCAAACCGGCCCTGGTACCGCCGGAACCGGAGCGACGTCCGGCACGGCCGGAGGAACCGGGGACCCCGGTCGGGCCGGAGCCGCTGCGGCGGCTGAGAGCGGTGGGCGGGACGGACCCGCCGGGCCGGTCCAACCCGGGGGCACGGTCCAGACCCCCGGGACGGTGGAAACCGTCGGGGCGGCCGGAACCGCAGGCATGGCCGAAACCTCGGGGCCGGCCGGAACCGCAGAGGCGGACGGAGCCGCTGCGGTGGCCGGGAGCGACGGGACGGCGGGTGTGCCCGGCTCGGGGGGGACCGCTAGCCCGGGGATGACCGCCGGCTGGGACGCGGTCGACGGCCCGGTCGTTGGGGCCGCCGCCGACACCGATGCCGCCGCGATGAGACGGCTCGAGGCCGAGCAGTTTCTCACGCGGCTCGGGGTGGATCCGGAGGTCGAGCTCTCGACCGCCTCCGGCGGCGTTATCCGGCGCGTGCTCCTGGCACGGACGCTTGCCGCCGGCGCGGATGCGCTTCTCCTGGATGAGCCGACCAACCACCTCGATATCGATACGGTGCTCTGGCTCGAGGAGCACCTCGTGCGCCTCTCCCGAGCGGAGAAGCGCGCGGTGATGCTGGTCACGCACGACCGCGCCTTCGCGCGGAGGCTGACCACGCGCGTCGCCGAGCTCGATCGCGGGCGGCTCCATAGCGCGGCGTGCGGCTACGACGAGTTCGTACAGCGCCGGGATGAGCAACTCGAGCAGGAAGCCGAGCAGCAACGGGAGTTCGAGCGGAAGCTTGCGCGCGAGGAGGCGTGGATCCGCAGGGGGCTCAAAGCGCGCCGGACGCGCAACCAAGGCCGGGTGCGCCGGCTCGAAGCGATGCGGGAACAGGCGCGCAACCGCCGCGAGCGCCCCGGGACCGCGCGCATGGCGATCGAGACCGCCGGGCGCTCGGGCGACCTCGTGATCGAGACCGAGGAGCTCACCTTCAGCTACGGCGATACCCCGATCGTATCCGGGCTTACCACCCTGATCGAGCGCGGCGCCCGGGTGGGCATCGTCGGGCCCAACGGGAGCGGCAAGACCACCCTGCTGCGTCTGTTGCTCGGCGAGCTTTCTCCGGATTCCGGGCGAGTGCGCCACGGTACCGGGCTGGAAGTGGTCTACTTCGATCAGATGCGGGCCGGCGTGGATCCGGACGCCTCGGTCTACCACAACGTTACCGGCGGCTACGACACCGTGCGGTACGGCGGCCGAGACCGCCACGCCGCCGGCTATCTGGAGGATTTCCTCTTTACGCGGCTGGATATGCGCAAGCCCGCCCGCGCCATCTCCGGCGGCGAGACCAACCGGCTCCTGTTGGCAAAGCTCTTTGCCCGCCCCTCCAACGTGCTCGTCCTAGACGAGCCGACGAATGACCTCGACAGCGAGACCCTCGAGCTCCTGGAGCAGCTTCTCATCGAGTACGAAGGGACGATCCTCCTCGTCAGCCACGACCGCGAGTTCCTCGACAACGTGGTGACGAGCTGCCTCGTCTTGCCCGGCGAGGGCGACGGCCGCGTCGTCGAGTATATCGGAGGCTATAGCGACTGGCGTGAGAAGGAGGCCCGGCGACAGGAGCCGGCCCGGAGCGGCGGGAACCGGAGCGCGCAGAGCCCGGGCTCCCGGGCTGCCCAATCCGGCGGCGCCGGAGGTCGCGGAACCGGCTCCAACGGCGACCCCGCTGGCGAGGCGCGCCGGGGATCGGGGCGCGGTACCGCGGGCCGGAAAGCGTCCGGCCGCCGGGCGTCCGGCCGGGCCGCGTCCGGCGGAGCTGCCTCCGGCGCCGGCGACGGAGACGGGACCGAGCAGCCGCGCAAGCTCGGGTTCAAGGAGCGCCGCGAGCTCGAGGAGCTTCCGGATCGCATCCAGCCCATGGAGCAGGAAGCGGCGCAAATTCAGGAGCAGCTCTCCGATCCCGAGTTCTACCGCGGTTCGGAAGGCGACACCGTCCGGGAGCTTACCGAACGCCTCCACACACTCCACGCACAGATCGACGCGGCCTACCGCCGGTGGGAGGAACTGGAGTCCCGCGCGTGAGTGGGTCGCGGGAAGCGGAGCGGTCAGAGAGCGGGAGTAATCGTCTCGTCGGCTTTTCGCTGCCGCCGTCAAACGGTGCCGGACCAACTGCCGGGGCAAACGCATTTGACGTCCGCCGGCGAAAGAACGGCGGCGATCGGTTCTCTGTACGGGCGTCATATCCCGCTTGGAGTTGACCAGCACGGTCAAGGGCGCCGCCGGGCCGGCCCCCAGCGCCGCCGTACAACCTGTCTGGGCCAAATGCGTTTGCCCTGGTCCAACGGCGTTTGCCTTACACTCGGCGGAACCCGGGACACCCGAGGCGTGCATCAATGCGCGGGTTCGCTGATCCCCACCTCACTCGATAGGACAGACTCGCCGCCCGGGCTCCGCGGCAACCGGATCCGCACCGTCGTTCCGCGTTCCGAGCTGCTTTGGATATCGATTTCCCCCTCATGAAGCAGGACGATCCGCTTGGCGATCGTGAGGCCCAAACCGGACCCCGAGCTGTTCCGCGCATACTCACCGCGATAGAGACGGTCGAAGACGTGCGGCAATTCCTCCTGTGGGATCGGCTCGCCGTCGTTCGTGACGGACAGGCACACAGCCTGTTCCGACGCGGGCTCGATACGAAGAACAACGCGAGCGCCCGCAGGCGCATGGCGTATCGCATTGTTGAGCAGATTGGAGAAGGCCCGATTGAGCAGCCGCTCGTCGCCGGCAATCGCCGGTATCCGGACGTCGCGCGTGAAGACGATCCGTTTCTCCTCGATATCGCGGGAGAACCGTTGGTGAAGCGTCGCAAGGAACTCCTCTGCCGGGATCTGCCGGACGCGCACCTCCACGTTCGGCTCTTCCAGCCGCATGAGCTCGTCCAGGTCGGCGATGAGGTGCTCCACGCGCTCGAGCTCCGCGAGCGTGCTTTGAACGGTAGCGGGACCGGCGCTGTGGACGCCGTCCACGATGGCTTCCAGCTGAGAGCGCATTGAGGCGATCGGTGTGCGGAGGTCGTGGGTGACGTCCCTGGCCCACTGTGCCCGGAGCTCCTGCTCCCCCCGCAGCCGCGCCGAGAGGGTGTTGGCGGCCTGCGCAATCCGCACTACTTCCGCCGCGCCTTCCTCGGGAATCGGACTCGAACGAACCCCGTGCGCAATCCGGTCGATTCCCTCGGCAACGCGTGCGGCAGGGCCGGATAACGAGCGCGCGAACAGCCACGCCACGAGGATAGCTGCCGCGACAGCGGCCAACACACCGGCGACCGCCGCTCCGGCGAGCGATTCCACGAGTGCGCTGTTGGCGGCGTCGTTGCGGAAGGCGGTGGACCCGATCGAAACCGTGCCCAACAGGGTGCCGTTCGCGTGAACCGGCAGCCGTTGGACATGCTCCAGCTCGCGTCTGCGGCCCACCCCGCGATTGGAAGCTACGAGCCTGTCCTCTGCGTCATAGATAAACACCGGGACATCCGGCGGCAGTACCGTGACGGCATCCGGCTCTTCGGCCGCCCCGCTGAGAATCCGGTATGCGGCCTCCTGTACCATCTCCGTTCGCCGTGCGCTCCAGGTGACCATAGAGCGGTTGTACCCGGCGATGAGGGCCCCCGCGAGCACGATGCACAGAACCACGAGACTTGCGACGAAAGCAATGAACGTACGGCGGAAGAGGCTATTCATTGCGTGCTTCCCGCCCCGCGAATCGATAGCCGTAGCCCCGTACGGTGTCGATCCACGGGAGCCTTCCCAGCTTGTTTCGGAGATTCTTGATATGCGTATCGATGGTGCGTTCGGAGCCGTCCGCGATGTATTCCAGGCAGACGCCGAGCAGCCGCTCGCGCGATATCACCACCGACGCGTTCTCCGCCAGGTGAGTCAAGATCCTCCACTCCGCGGCGGTGAGCGTGACTTCCGTACCGGTGTGCCGGCACGAGTGCGCGGCCCAATCGAACTCAAGCCATGCGGAACAGCCGTCCTGCTCCAAAACCCATCGCCTCACGGCGGGAGGCTTCGACTCCGAGGGCTCCGAACGGCGGAGCAGCGCTCGTACGCGCAGCATCAGCTCCTTGTTGGAGAACGGTTTGACGACGTAGTCGTCTCCCCCGACCTCGAACCCGGTGATTCGGTCGGACTCGGCGGTCCGTGCGGTCAAGAAAACGATCGGGACGGGAGACTCCGACCGCAGTCTCCGCGCATACGGAAACGCATCTCCGTCCGGAAGCATCACGTCCAAAATAATCAAGTCCGGACGCTGCATCCGAACGGCCTCTTCCAGGCCCGCCAGCCGGGGAAACTCCACAACTTGGTGGTCCTCCAACCGCAGATAGGAGGCGATCGTTCCCCGGAGCCCATCATTGTCCTCTACGACGAATACCCGTGCCATTCTCGTTGCTCCATGCGCCCCTACAGATCCTACGGACTCGACGGTGCGCGGGGACGATCGTCCCCGCGAACCGCGCCCCATTGTGCATCTCCCCTCATTCTATCCCCTTTTTCGGCCGTGTCGACCCTCCGGTGACGGACCGGCCGGAGGGGCGCGCCGGAAAGGTGCGCAGCGGAGGGTACTCACCGGTTGCGCCTGCCGAGTCCGGGGGGCTCGTTCCGAAAACGCGGCTCCAGGTCCTCGGGGGGCTGGAACTGCCGGTCGCTCGGTGGGGCAAACCGCCGGTCCTCGGGCGGAACGAAACGGCGATCCTCCGGATCACCCAGCCGTTCACCGAGAGCAAGCTCGTCCACGGCCTCCCGGCGCGGCGGTTCGATGTCCGGGTTCGTGTGTGCAACCCGTCCGCCGCCCTCGCCGGAGCCGGCCCAGATCGGCAGGCGCTGCTCGGTCCAGAACTCCTGTGTTCCCCGATCGGTCTCAACGGCGATGGGCGCCATGTGATCCGTCCACACGAATCCACGCGCCGTGCCGGTTTCTCCGTCTACGAACGGCGGCTCATCGGCGTGACCGTACGGCCCCAGGTGGAGCTCGTACTCGTCACCGTTGGTGACGATGAACCATTCGTCCCGCATGTACTGGAGCGTTCCCTCGCGCTCCTCGAGCGTCCCATACGCTGCTACCTCGCGGCCGACCGGCTCATCATCGTGCGCCCACGCGGGCCACGTGCCGAGTACCGCAATTGCAATAACGGTCGAGAACAGTCGTGTCATTCGTGTCATTACAAACCTCCTAGATTGTCAGTCCGACAAGCGATCTGACAGAGTTTCGCGTATGAATCCGACGGTGATGTGCTCGTGTTCCTGGTCCTCTTCGATATCGAAGAGGTAGACCGCAGTGTCGTAGTCCGGCGGCAAGCCCAGGAGCGCCAACAGCTCCAACTCCGCGACACCCGCCGCGGCCGCCAGCTCTTCGAGACTCATCATCGGGGATATGGTTTCCGGATCGAATTCCGCGGACACTTGAGCGTCGGGCGACGTGCCGTACAGTCCGATGCCGCTCGCCAGAACAATCGGTGTGACAAGGAGGACCAGGACAGCCACCGACGCCACGAGGCCGGACCGGATCGGGGCCCTCCCGCGGGGAGCCGAATACGATAGCGCCCCCGGTATAGGACAGGCTGCGACACAGACGCCGCAACGGGTGCACCGGTCATCGCGCACCGCGACGGTCCGGGAAACGGCTACACCAAGCGGGCACCTCCGGTCGCACTCACGGCATCCATTGCACGCAGCCGGGCTGCGGCGGATCGTCCATGGGCTTACTCGTGCGGCGTTGGTCTGGAGGACGCCGTACGGGCACAGGAAGCGGCACCATGGCCGTTCCACCACCAGCGACGCGCCGAGCACTCCGAAGAAGACGAGCGCTCCCGTCACCGGCACCGCCGCCGTCCACATGTGCACCAGCGCGACGGAAGGGTTGATCAGGTCCAACTCAAATGCGATCCAACCGGCGCCGGCGGCGAGCACGAACGCGAAAGCGCCGTACCGGATGAGGCCGGCATAGCGACTGGCCACGCTACGGCCAAGCCACGCCCGGCCAAGCCAGGCCCGGCCAAGCCAGGCCCGGCCAAGCCAGGCCCGGCCAAGCCACGCCCGGCCACGCCACGCCCGGCCACGCCACGCCCGGCCACGCCGCCCGTACCGGGATTTCAAGAGGCGCCTGCCCAACTTTCCGATCCACTCCTGGACCGTCCCGAGCGGACACAGCCGTCCGCAGAAAGCCGCTCCCATCAGGAGTGAAACGAGGAGCACTCCGGCCAGAACCCAGAGATGGCCCCGGGACGGATCGAAGAGATATCCCGCGTCGGTTATGAGGCGCCCCAGAGACTGAACCGCACCAATCGGACAGATGCCGTGCAACTCGGGCATGAAGAACGGTACCTGATATCCCTCGGCGGCCAGGTTCCGGAGCGTCGCTCCTCCGACTATGACGACCAAGAACGCTATCTGAGCGACGTACCGGCCCGCGCTCCACTCACCGGCCCCGAGTAGGCCTTTCGCCGTCTCTTCCCCTCGCGGCCGGTATCCCAGCCGAGCGGCCCGGTCCGGCGTCTCGCCGTGACCGGAGCCGTGGGAGCGGCGTCCCGGATCAAGCACGTTCTCCGCACCGTCTACCGGCGCTCCCTCTTTTCGTACTGTTTTCCCTTGCATGACGTTCCTCTCCGTTCGGTCCGCTGCCGCTTTCAGTTTCACTCCCGCCGCATTCGGACAAGCATCGACGCAGGTTGCGTTCCGGCCCGCGGCCGGCGGCGCCTGGCCTCTCTAGTTTTCCTCCACCACGAACCGCAGCGTTCCGGCGTATCCGTCTCGATGACATGTGCGAATCAGCTCCAGACTCCATTCACCCGCGGTCGCCGCGGTGAACTGGAGCTCCCCGACATGGGATCGGGAAGACGGCTGATTCCACGCGGGCTCGGTGGTGAGAACGAGCGGCTGCGTTTCGCGCTCCAGCCGCCAACGCGCTCCGTCCAGAAGATAGAGTGTGTCCTCGGGGCCGATGTTGCAGTTGCGGTGGTCCTCCCGATACGCCATGCGGAGCGTATATGCCGCCCCTTCGCGCAGCGTCGTCGTGTTCGAAGTCTCGATCGATCGCTCCTCTCCGTCCGGACCGATCAGCGTGTACACGAACTCGCACGCCGCCGCAGGCGCTCCCGCGACAAGCAGCAGCAGGAGCGCGCCAACAGCTCCGGCCACAGCGGCTTGATGACGTACTATCACTGACATCCCTCCAAAAAAGTCTGAATCGATCTTCGACCCGGGAGGTGGGGCACGGATGGACCGGAGGTGAAGCTTATGTGAAGCGACGGAGGCACCGATGACGCCGGCTCCAGATGCCGCCTCTCAGCTGCGCAAAAGGGTCGCGCGCGGTCGAGACGCACACCTTCACAGGAACTTCACCGGACCTCCTTCTTTCGTACTCCATTGGAGTCGTTTCCTTGCTGTATGGACAGGCAATTCGCTCAACACGGCGGAAACGCCGTCACACCGGGGTTCCGCCCACCGAGAAGGCACACGCCGTGCATGTTCTCGAGACGCATGGCGATGGCTATGGCCCTGGGGGTGATTGTCAGTGTGACGGCTCTTGCCGGCCCATTCACGCTCTCCGGGGTGTTGGAGGCTATACTGAGGGATTGCGAGGTACGCTACGCCCACGCCGCGCACGAGTGGGCACGAGCAGACGGCGGTCCGGCCGGGTATCGCGGCGAGCTTTCGCTCTCGGTGCGACCGCTATGGCAGACGGCCGTCCCCGGCCCGGACGCCGGCGGCGGTGCACTCCGGCACGAAAAAGGAGGAATAGCATGATTCACCCCACCACGCGGAGTACCGCACGCTCCGCACTGAGCATCGGCAGCGATGTGACGGGACGCGCCTTCTGGGAAAGCGTGCGCCTAGCGGCGCTCGTTGCTCTTGTCGTTTTCGTGCTCCCCGCGGTGACGGCCGGGGCGCAGATACAGCAATCGGAATCGACGGCGCAGGAAGCCCGAGACGAGCTGGCCGTCGCCACGGAACTCGGCCGTCTGTTCGGGGCGATCACCCGCATGCACCGGACGCGCGCCGACCTTGCCCTCGGGGAGCGTCAAGTGGCGGAGCTCCGGGACGTAACTGAGCAGATTCGCGCGCTGAGCCATCTCCCGGCCTCCCGGGCGGGCGAGATGATCGAGACCGTCCGGGAGGCTATCCTCGAGAGCGCTCAACGCGAATACCTTGCACAGCGATCGACCGGCGGAACGGGAAGCTCT
>PWGF01000029.1 GCA_003554375.1 Spirochaetaceae bacterium | reverse complement strand
GTAGGGAACGCGGCAATTAGCGCGGCCGCCATATTCACGTTGTGCTCGGTAATGCCGGTCGTAGTCGCCACAAGATTGTTCAGGGCAACGGTGACCGGCTGGCTCTGACTGCCCGCAAACGAGACACCGAAGAGGAAGTCGTTCCAGATCTGCGTAGTCTGCCAGATAACCGCCACGACGATTATAGGTCCGGAGATTGGCAGCATAATCTTGAAGAAGATCCCCAGGAATGTGGCACCGTCAATCTTCCCACTTTCCACAATGGCGTCCGGAATTCCGACGTAGTAGTTCCGGAAGAAAAGCGTAGTGAACGGAACCCCATACACGACGTGTGTAAGAACCAACCCGGCAATCCTCTGGCTCAATCCCAGTCGCCCAAGGAGCTGGGACATCGGAAGCAAGATGCTCTGGAACGGAATGAAACAACCCATCATGAGGGCGAGGAAAAACGCCTCACTTCCTCGAAACCTCCACTTGGAGAGAACATACCCGTTTACGGCTCCGATCCCGGTTGATATCGCGACGGCCGGAACGACCATGCGAACTGAATTCCAGAAGTAACCTCTCAGCGTTCCCCACGCCCGTACCCAGGGCTCCAGCGTGAACTCAACCGGAAGCGATACCAAGGTTCCCGTTCGCACATCGGCAAGGGTCTTGAACGATGTGTTCAGCAAAATGAACATGGGAATCAGAAACGCAATTGCCGCCAGAATGAGCAACCCGTATACGATCGTGCGGTTCACAATCCGTGCCGTATCGGGTTTCCGCTCCGATAGCCTCATTGTTGCCGGCTCGACTTCAGGTATGGTTTCCACGTCACGCATTGCGGGTACCTCGCGATTCAGCGATGAGATAAGGGACCATGATGATTAGGATCATCAACAGCATCATGATCGAGCTTGCCGCGCCCATGGCGAGCCGGTCGTATCTGAACGAAAAGTCGAACATGAATGTAGCCGGCATATCCGTTGCGATTCCGGGACCGCCTCCGGTCATCACGACCACCAAGTCGAACGCTTTAATCGAAAGGTGGGCCAGGATCACTACCGCACTGAGGAAGACGGGACGCAACGTCGGGATGATGATTCTCCGGTAGATCATAGGCATGGTCGCCCCATCCACCTGCGCGGCTTCCGGTATAGAGCTGTCTACGCCGCGCAGTCCCGCTAGGAACAGGGTCATGATGTAGCCCGTAGACTGCCAGGCTGCGGCAATGACGATCGTGTATAACGCCATCTGCGGTTCCACAATCCAACGGAACGTGAACTCACTGAATCCCATCGCATTGAAGAGCCGCTCGATCCCCATGGTCGGGTTGAAGAGCCACCGCCAGATCGTACCGGTGACGATGAACGAAAGCGCCATGGGATAGAGGTAGACCGTCTGTAGTACACGGCCACCTCGTACGCGCTGGTCCAGAAGAATTGCTATAACAAGCCCGACGACAATGCATCCTCCGATGAACAACCCAGTGAAAACTACGAGGTTCCTCATCGCGACGATCCATCGCGGCTGGCTGAACAAGTTGATGTACTGTTCCAGCCCGACGAAGCTGCTGAAGTTGGGCAACATCCGGGATTGGGTGAACGAGAGAAGAAGCGTCCACCCGATGAATCCATAGATAAACACCAACATGATCACGAGCGAGGGAGTGAGCGCCAATCGCGGTATGATGCCGCCCTTTCCCAGCCATCGACGACGCGGTCGCCTCGTTGCGTCGCGTTTACTCCGAGTTCTGATCTGTGAGCTCACAGGAAACCTCCACCGTTTGGAAACGCCGTTCTTCCATGCCCGACAGCTGCTCCGGAAACTAACAGATCTTCCGGAGGCGGCCGCGCTCGCGAGGCCCGGTGGCGGACGGGCGCCGGATCTCGGCACCCGCCACAACCACCGGCATTCTATACAACGCTTCCAGATGTACTCTCTAGTAGCGTGAACTAGTTACGGAAGCTAGAGCGCGCCGGCAACCGCATCCGCAAGCCGCGTAGCGGTCTCTCGTGCGGTGAGCTGGTCCGTCGTAATGAATTCAGTTACCACGTCCAGAATCGCTCCACGGACGGCACGTCCCACGGCCATTTCGTGCGCCATGCTCGGAACCAGATCGCCGGTCTCAGCGGCGCCGGAGAATGCCTCCATCGCATCCTGTGCCGGCAGATCGAACGGTTCCGCGTCCATGTCGGTTCGCACCGGGATCGATCCCTTCGCCTGGTTGAACGCCTCCTGCACCTCGGGATCCATGATCAGCCGGGCCATGGCCTGCTGAGCTGCGCGAGCCTCGGCGGCCTCATGCTCGAACATGATGAAGCTATCGATGTTGTACATGAACTGACCTTGCGTCTCGGGAGCAGGCACCGCTACGTAATCCTCGCCCGCTTCCTGACCGGCTACGATGAACTCGCCCTTGGCGAAGTCGCCCATGAACTGCATGGCCGCCTCGCCCTCGATGACCATCTGGGTTGACTCATCCCAAGTTCGGGCTTCCGCGCCCTCGTCGGCATAGCTCGCTACCATCTCCAGGATTTCGAGCGTCTCAGCCATCAGGTCGCTGTCGACCTCGACCGGGTTCCGGCGGACCATCGTTTCGTTGTAGAAGTCGGTGCCGCCGCGCCCCATGATGATGAGCTCGAGTACGCTCGCTTCCCAGATGTCGCCTCCAGTCCACGCAATCGGCGTGATGCCGGCTTCCTGGAACTGGTCGGCAACCTCTTCGAACTCATCCCAGGTCTCCGGGATGTCCGCGCCGATCTCGTCGAACAGATCGGGATTGACCCACATCCAGTTCATGCGGTGTACGTTGACCGGAACGCCTACGTACTGCCCGTCGTGCTTGAAGATCTCCGCGACCTCACCCGGAATGACGTCATCCCAACCTTCCTCCTCTGCGATCGGGTCCAGGTTGGTCAGGAAGCCCTCACGCGCCCACTCTTGAATCTGCGGGCCCTTGACCTGAGCAGCCGTGGGCGGGTTGCCGCCAACCGCGCGGGAGCGAAGGGCGGTCATCGCGTCGTCGCCGCCTCCGCCGGCTACCGCGAAGTCCTGCCAGGTGTGTCCTTCCGCCTCCACGGCATCCTGGATCACCTGAACAGCCTCGGCCTCACCACCGGCGGTCCACCAGTGCAGGACCTCGACCGTGCCGGTCAGATCCGGATCGACTACGTCCGGTTCCTCCTCTTGTTGACCGCCGGCGAAGAGCATTGCGCCTCCGACGAACGTAAAGACGAGAACCAGAATCAGCCCCTTTTTCATGTTGTCCTCCTTGAATAGGGTTACCGCACATGAAGCAAGGGGCATGCCATGTTCGTAGCGCCTCACCGAACTTCTTAAATCATTATTTCACAAAAAGATAGTAACTCGACGCTCTCGCGGGGAGAGCTCTGCAACCGGCTGAAATCAGCCACCCGGTAGTGCCGCTTTGGCTGACCTCAGCCAACGCCCGCCTCCAGCCACACGCCGGGCTCACTCACCGGCAAGGCCGTGTTTCTTCATCCGGTAGCGCAGTCGTCCGCGTGATACGCCGAGCGCCTTGGCGGCAGCTGAGACGTTGCCGCCATGCTCGTCGATCGCCTGCTGGAGCATCTGTCGCTCCATGCTATCCAGCTTGTCCTCTCCGGCCTCGGCGCTGCCGACAAGCACCCTCTCGTGCGAAAGCGAAACGGATCCACCGGGCGACCCCGCGCTACTCCCGCGCACTCCGGCAGGCAGATCGCCCAGCCGGATCCATTCTCCTTGGGTCAGAACAACCGCGCGTTCCATGACGTTCCGAAGCTCTCGGATGTTCCCTGGCCAACGGTAGCCCTGCAGCGCCTGCTTCACCTCTTGAGAAAGCCCGCGCACCGGCTTCTGCATCTCCTCCGCAGACCGTGACATGAAGAACTCCGCGAGCGGGAGGATATCGTCGGTTCGCTCGCGGAGCGGCGGCAGCTCCAGCGCAATGGTGTTGATTCGGTAGTACAGATCCTCACGGAACCTCCCTTCACGCACCAATTGCTCCAAGTTCTGATTCGTTGCACAGATAATCCGGTTATGGACAGTAACGGTCGCAGTGCTCCCGAGCGGCTCGAACTGCTTTTCCTCCAGCAGCCGAAGAAGCTTGGCCTGCACTCCAAGCGGAATCTCAGCGATCTCGTCCATGAAGAGAGTTCCCCCTTCCGACATCCGTATCTTCCCCTTGAAGTCGCTATTGGCGCCGGTAAACGCGCCTTTGCGATAGCCGAACAGCTCGCTCTCCAGAAGCGTCTCCGGAATGGCCGGACAGCTAATCGGCACAAACGGCTTGTCGGGCGCGCTACCTAGCTTATGGATCGACTCCGCCAGAAGACCTTTGCCGGTACCGCTTTCCCCGGTGATCAGTACCGGCGTTGGCGCGGTAGCCACTTGGCTCGCCGTTTCGAGCACACGTTTCATCGCATCACTCTGCGAAACCATCCCCGTCTCCGTCACAAGCTCCTTCAGTTGGCGGGTTCCCGCACCAGGTTCTTCCGATTTCAGAACTCGCTCTACGAGGTGCGTGATCACCTCCTTTTCAAAAGGCTTGGTTATGAAGTCCTCCGCCCCCATCTTCATGGCCTGCACGGCTGACTCTATCGTCCCGTAGGCGGTGATCAGAACGATCGGGATCTCGGGGTAGTTATCGCGCAGGTACGCGAGCAGACTCATCCCGTCCACTCCCGGCATCTTTAGATCGGATATCACGAGATCAGTACCGTTCCCCCGTTCCAAATGCTCGATCGCTTGTCTCCCTCCGGTGAATACCTCTACTCCGTATCCCTGGTTCTCGAGAAGCATTCGGAGTGCCTCGCACATGTTCTGCTCGTCATCTACCACCATGATCCGCTTCATGCCGTACTCCTACAGGACAACGCGAAAGGCGGCGCCTTCGCCCGGCTCCGAGAACACCTCGATCCTGCCGCTGTGCTGTTCCACGATCTGATGGGCGATAGAAAGCCCAAGGCCGGTGCCTTTGGGCTTCGTGGTGAAGAACGGGTTGAAAATCTGACCACGAGCCGGCTCCGAGAACCCCTCCCCCCAATCGCGCACCTCGATATACAACTGTCCGTTCTCCATGCCCGCTTGAATGCGGACCGCAGCGTCCGGCGGCGAAGCCTCCATCGCGTTGAGCGTCAAGTTCGAAACCACCTGCTCCATGAGCGTACGATCCATCGGATGGGGCGGTACATCGTCCAATCCCACGAATTCTATGTCGAGCTCGGGATACCTATCCAGGGGCAAGTTCTCGAGCGCCGACTCCACGACCTGCCTGACCGAGCACGGCTCCATCTGCGCCTCCCGCGGCCGAGCGAAGTCGAGCAGGTTCCGAATGACGAGATTCAACGTGTCGATCTCATTGACGATCATGTGCGTGATCCGGTGAAAGTTCTCCGCGTTCCGATTTACATCGAAGTCGTCCCGCAGCATCTGCGCCGATACTTTCATGACCCCCAGCGGATTGCGCATCTGATGGGCCACTCCGGCCGCCATTTCCCCCAGCGCCGCCAGCCGTTTCGAGACTGCGAGACGCTCTTCGAGTTGCCGCACCTTCGTCACGTCCTGGAATATTCCGATCGTACCGATCTTCTCCCCTTCCTTCGAGAGAAGCGGTGAGGTGGTGACGCTGAGAATCACTACGCCTCCGTTTCGTGTGACACGCAGCTCCTGCCCGTTCTCGTACCGATCCCGGGTAAGCCCTTCCTCGATGAGCTCCAGAAGCCCTCGTGGCAGGGCGCTCTCCGAAAGCTCCGTGGCCACTACCGATTGGCCGTCTATTCCCAGGATGCGAGTAGCTGCGGAATTGAAGGTCGTGACCTCACGTTCCAGGCTCGCCGTGATTATGCCGCTGGGCACATTGTCCAGAATGAGCGCATTGTACAACGACAGCTGCAGTAACTCGCGCTCCCGCGCCACGATATTCACCCGCATTCTGTTGAACGCCCACGCAAGCTCGCCGAATTCGTCATCGGAAGGTGCCCGCACATCGTGCTCGAAATCCCCTTCGGCTATCTTGTGCACTCCGCTCAGTAAATCCTGAAACGGCCTATTGAAAGTGACGCGGTAGAAGACGAGCGCCATTAGGAGGGCAAGGACGATCACGAGCGAAGTCAAGCTCACCGACAGCATATTGTACCGTGAGAGAAGCCGGCGTTCTTGAGAAGTGTCGAGAAGAACGTACACCCGGGCATCGGGCTCACCCAAACCCGCCATCGATACGGTTCCTACCACGTAGTCGCCGATGACGCCGACACCGTCGAGCCGCCGTTCTCGCTCCGTCATCTCCGACAAGCGGCGGATGGTGCGCGCGTCCAGCTCATCGACCGCCACCGCATACTCGCCTACGGACAGCACGATCGTGGTATGAGTGAACGACTGCAACCGGTCCACGAACCTCTCGTCCAGCCGCCTTCCGACACCGACGACTCCGATCGTAACGCCCTCTCGCTCGATCGGCGCAAACGCGGTGAGCATAGCCTGCCGCGCATCCGAAGAAAGCCGGAAGGTCTCTTCGCCTCGAAAAGCGTCCTCGATACGTTCCGAAGGGATCCCCAGGGCCTCGGGATCCTCTCCCACCCGGGCAAACGGCGCGCCTCCCGGCTCACGGTAAATCGCCACCGAGCTCATCTGGAGTGAGTGGCGATAGATCGACAGCTGATGTCTCAACAGATTCTGCAGACCGTAATCCGTGTAGTCGATGATCTTGGCCTGCCCGGAGAGCAGGTCGGCTTGAATCGTCTGCTCATCGAGCACGGCCTCTAGGTAGGCGTCGATACCCATCATCGTACGAGCCATCTGGGTTCGGAACGCCTCGTTCTGAGTCCGGGAGATGACCGTAGTGAGGCTAACCAGGATACCCGCTCCCTGGAGCAAGATGAGGCCCACAAAGAGTAGCGCTACTTTTGTGGAGATTCTCAGCTTGGAAGGTTTCATCCGCTCAGTCTCCAGCTCCAACGACGCCTCCGGCGGACGTCTTAATCGCTCCGGCGCTGCTCCGATAGCTCGAGCACTCCAGGAAGAAGCTCTCGATCTCAATCCACAAGGCGATCGATCTCCGCCTGCGCGTTCCGCAGCGCAACGGAAGGCTCGGCGTCCCCCCGAAGTGACCGATGGATCCAGTACTGAAGCCGATCACTGACCGCCCGATAGTCCGGATGGATTGGACGATGGCGAGCACCCGCCAGCTGTTCCCGCTTCAGCCGGATCCCGGATCCCGCTTCCGTTAGGTCGTCGTCTCCCCACACATCTTTCCACACCGGCATCTCACTCGGGTGGTCGCGCTGGAACTCCGGGGATGCCAGGTACCGTATGAACTCCCACGCTTCGCCCTTGTGATTGCTGTTGCGCGGAACGGAAAGCCCCTGGTAGCCGCTTACAGTGCTACTCCGTCCGCCCCCGGCGGCGTACGCTTCGGACAGGGGGATCAGGCTTGCCCTCATATCCTCCTCCGTCGCGCCCTCCACTTCCGCAACCCGCTCTTCCAGAAAGGTCCAGTTCACCGTAAAGAGGCTGTCCCCCCAGGCGAACACTTCCGCGGCGAAGACCTCTTCTTGCTCAAGCGAATACGGATTCAGGAGCCCTTCATCCAATAGGCGGCGGAGGAACTGTAACGCTTCGGTCGGCGCCTCCTGCGTCACATCGATCCGTCCTTCGGCGTCGACAAGATCACCTCCGAACGCACCCGTAAGCCACACGAAGACACAGATCAGCGCCTCCTGTCTACGCAACGGCAGAAAGATCGGGTATTCCAGAACCTCACGCCGCTTGGCCTCGGCGGCGTAGTCTACCAACTCCTCGAGCGTCCCAGGCGGCCGCGAGAACCCGGCTTCTTCCAGCAGCGCCACGTTCGTATACAGAAGCTGGAAATTGGCGAGAAACGGCATAGCCCAGAGCACGTCGTTGTAGAAGAAGGCCGAGTATATCTCGGGGATGATCCCGCCTTCCACCTCCTCTCTGAGCTCCGGAGGGACCGGATCGATGATCTCCTCTTCGGCGAACTCCGCCGTCCAGATCAAGTCGACCAGGATGACGTCGTAGTCAGCAACAGGCTTTCCGGAGGACTCCAGTATCAGATCGTATTGCTCTTCGTATTCGACGAACGAAAGCTCCACGGCAATTCCTCGCTCTTCTTCGAAAGAGTCAGCCCGTTCCAGGATGTCCGAGGGCTGATAGCCGGCCTGCGCCATATAGAGCATGTCGAGCTGTTCGCCGTGAGCGACCCCTGCCGACAGCAGTAGAGAAGCTACAAGCGGAAGAGCACCGTTGGCCGCCCGCATGAGGCCATCGTAGGGTGCCCGTTAGGTACTGTCAATTGCAGCAGTTGAGCGCTCCCCCCGAAAGGACCGGCGGCCAGGTCGGCCCTACGACTCGCGCAACGGGCTTGCCTCGGTCAGAGACGGGCGCACCGGGCGGCGGTCGGCCTCCGGCGAGTCCAGCCCGGCAAGGAAGATGAGCGCGGCAGCGTCCCACGCTTGTGGCCGGCAGGCCACCGGATAAGGAACCGGCGGACCGAGCGTTCTTCGATACCCTCCGACGAGCTCCGGGAGCCGGTGGTCCGGCTGGGTTGCGGCAAGGTCGTAGAGGGCGTTCCGGATCACCCGCGCATCGTCGGCGTAACCGTACCGAGCGAGCCCCGCGGCTGTCAGCGCCGTGTCGTGGGGCCACACCGAGCCGTTGTGGTAACTCAGCGGGTTGTAGCGAAGTTCCTGGCTTCCGAGCGTACGGAAGCCCCACCCAGTCCACAGCTCCTCACTGAATAGGGTATCGCGAAGCCGCGGAGCGTGGCTCTCCGGGACGATCCCGCTCCACAGAAGATGCCCCGCATTCGAGTTCTGGACCGCCAACGGCCGCTTTTGCCCGTCCAGGGCCAGCGCGTACGTACCACGACTCTCCAGCCAGAAATGCGCGTGGAACAGCTCGGCAAGGCGTTGAGCCTGAACCACCAGCTCGCCCGCGCGAGCCGTATCACCGACGGCCGCACAGAGCCCGGCGCCGGCTTGGAGGGCGGCGTACGCATATCCCTGCACCTCGCTTGGCGCGAGCGGACCGTTGGCAAGGGTGCCGTCAGCGTGGGTCATCGAGTCATCGGAATCCTTCCACGACTGGATCGGCAGCCCTTGCCCGGTGCCGGCCGGGCTTCCGTGGTATTCCAGAAACCCGTCGCCGTCCGGATCGCCATATTCAATCAACCAGTCCAAGGCAGCTTCCCATGCCGGCCGAAGCTCCTCCACTAACTCACGCGAGCCGGTCAATTCCGCCACCGCATCCAGGAGAATCAGATAGAGCGGAGTCGAGTCGACACTGCCGTAGTACGGCCCAAAGGGGACCTCCCCGGTCCGTGAGAGCTCACCGAAGCGTAACTCATGCAGAATCTTCCCGGGAGCCGCAGCCCGCCGTTCATCCGTTTCCGTAGCTTGGTGCCGGCCCAGATAGCGCAGAGTCCCCACCGCGGGCTCTTGCCAAAGCGATAGCAAGAGCAAGGACGTAAGAATCGAGTCCCGCCCAAACGCCGCGACGAACCAGGGAATGCCGGCCGCCGGGATCGGACCAACATCGGTGAAGAGCATGAGCCCGCGCATGTCGGCGACTGCACGGTCAAAGACCTCGGCGTGGCGCGCGTCCCGCGAGGAGAGCCGGGTCCTCTCGCTCTCCGCTACTCCTTGCCAGACCGAGTACGCGGGACCCATCCGTCCGTCCTCGAGCTCAGTCGAGAGCTCGACCCCCACCGTTATGGCGCGCCGCCCACCCGGCTCCAGCCGGAGCTGGAATCGCATTTCACCGGTCTCGTTCTGCTCCGGCGCAGGATTAGACCGAACCGTCGTGGCGAATCGGAGACCGTCTGCCGCCTCGTACTCGACCCGGGACTGCTCTGCTCCTATCGCTCTGGCCGGACGCACATTCCCGGCCCGTCCGGTGATCCCCCGCGCCTCGAACATATCCACAAAGTCCGAGCCTACGCGCAGTACGATTTCGACGCTCATGGGGCGGAGGGAGGTATTCTCAACGCTCAATCGGTCGCGCATCAGAAGCGGCTCGAGCTCTACTCTCCGCTCGATGCCAACTGCCTGAAAGCTCCCGTCGAACTCAGAGTAGTGGATGTCCACACGGTTCAGCTCCGGCGCATACGAGCGCAGAACCCGCACCGGTCGACTAAAACTCCATTCGTAGCGACTCAGAAAGCGCGTATCGCGGTTGTAAAGCCCGGTCTCACCAGCCTCCGATACCGCCCCCCGCGCATCCATAACCAGAAAGGTGTAGTTCTCCTTCAGTACGATGTTCTTGCTCAAGTCCATTGCGTCTGCCTCATCTCTGTTTGGTGTCCGCGTGGCGTTCGCGGCTCGCCTAGTCGCCATAGCCTACCCGCCACGAGACGCCCTCCGGCTGCGGCACCGGAGGGCTGTGCGCGCCCCCGGCTTCGGGCGTTCCGATCGCGCCGTTACTCTTTGCTCCCTCCGAAGGCGATCCCCTGCATGAAGTACTTCTGAAACACCACGAAAAGCACGATCACCGGCAGCGCGCTGAGAATCGCGCCGGCCAGGATCAGACCCCAGTCTCCGGCCACCCCGTATACCTGGCGGAACGCCAGAAGCCCCACTGGCAAGGTCTTCACCTCTTCGGGACTTGTAAGCACAACAAGTGGCCAGAAGAACTCGTTCCATGTTCCTTGGAAGGTGAGAATTATCACCGCGCCGAGCGCCGGCCGAGCCATGGGCAGTACCACGCGGATGTATCGCTGAACCGTACCTGCTCCATCAATCTCCGCGGCTTCTTCGATATCGCGAGGAAGCGTCTCGAAGAACTGCTTCATAACGAATACCATCCCCGCATGGATCATGGCGGCACCACTGCCGGCGCCGGCGATGATCACCCCCCATAAGCTATTGAGAAATGTGTCACGCCCAAAGAGGTGACTCAGCCCGAACAGCCCGTCACGCACCAGAAGATAGTTCGATATGAAGGTGACTTGCGCAGGGACCATCTGAGCAAACAGCAACCCGAAGAAGATGAGAAACCTTCCCCGAAACCGGTAGCGGGCAACCGCATATCCAGCCATCGACGCGAAGACCACGTTCGTAAGCACCCGTGCAAATGCCACCAGGAACGAGTTCCGGGTCCAGGCCACGAACAGCGAGCGCCCCGTGGTCACGCTTCGCGCTTCGTCGAAGACGCGAGAGTAGTTGCGCACGACATAGCGTCCGAGCCCCGGGGCTATGTTGTCGAAAGACGCCACCATGCCCCTGCGCTCGAGCCTGCTTGCGGGTAGAGTGCTATCCACGTAATGGTGCCCGCGTTCGGCGGTAGCCGCCAGCGGTACGCGACCCACGAGTGGACCGTCACCCACATACCGCACAGCAAAGCTGTATGTGACGAAGACACCGTCCTCCCGCGTCCCGTCGACCTCATGCTCGCCGCGCTCCCGTTCCACGACCTCGAGCGCGCTTACCTCCGCATAGTCGGCGGCATAGTCGATCGTACGCGCCGCGCCGAGGCCTGAGCCCGGTCGCCTCCGTGGGACCTCCACGTCGGGAGGCGCGGGATCCGTTCCCTCCGGATAGAAGTACGTGAGGTCGAACGGGATTTCCGCTCCGGGAGCGAATCCACCCTGAAACGCATCCCCGGCTCCCGCACGCCCGAGCTGCGCCGCTGTCACCCAGTTTCGCGGATTCAGCTCTGGAATACGGAGGGACGGAGGATACTCGAGAGGATTCACCTTCAGACTCGAGAGTGCGGCAAAGAGCATCGGTCCCACGAGAATGATCGCAAACAGGATCATGACCGAGTACACGATGCCGACGCGGGCCCAACGCCGCCGGGCCATCCAGCCGGTAATGTCTCCATCCGCCTTCTTCAGAGCCGCCGGGTCTCCGCGCTCATCGGTCTTGAGGAACCGCATCACTCCGCCTCCGATTTGATGAATACTCGCTGCACCAGCACGGCCAGCATGGTGAGAATTGCCAGGAACATTGCAGCCGCCGAGGCGAGTCCAACCTGCGGCAACTGGGCACCCGGGAACATACGGTCATACACGTAATATGAGAGCGTTATGACCGACTCCAGCGGCACCGCATCTCCGAAGATGGCCACCTGATCGAACATCTGAAGCGTGCCGATGAGGCTCAGCGCCACCACCAGGAAGGTCACCGGTCGAACGCTCGGAATTGTTATACGGAAGAACTTCTGCGGAACACTGGCCCCCTCTATGTCTGCCGCTTCGTAGAACGACGGCGGAATCCCCTGAAGCGCCGCCAGGTACATGATCATCATGGTTGGAATCGTGGTGAATATGTTCTGGATCATTATCGCCACGAGCGGCACCGGAACGCGCAAGAACGACGGAGCCCATCCCGGAAGTCGCACCCGGGTAGCCAGCCATGTGAAATCCACCGGAGGGAGCGGCCGCACGGACACAACGCCGGCAACCCAGGCACCGAGCGTGCCGATGGCGCCGACGGTGAAGCTGATAAGAAACAAAGCAGGATCGACCCACCGTGCAGGATATCCGCGCCGGCGCTCCCAGATTACCTGAGCCACCTGCAACACAATCACGAGCGCAATAAACAGGAGAATAATGGGGGCGTGCCGCCGCGCTTCCGTCCACAGGTAGTTAATGAGTCCGCGCCTCTGATACATCCACATGAAGATGAGTGTGATCACCACGCTGGAAGCAATGGACGGGATGTAGTAAGCCGCTCGGAAGAACGCAAGTCCGCGGATTCTTTGATTGAGAACCGTGGCCATCACCAAAGCCAGGAATGTCTGAACGGTCGTGACAATAACCGAGAACAGCAGCGTATTCTGCAGCGCCCGGAGGAACAAGGACTGGCGAAAGAGGCTCAGGTAGTTCTCAAGCCCGACCCAATTCGGATCGGCGAACAGATTGTAGTCCGTGAAGCTGAAATAGAACGCCCTTCCCGTCGAATACAGGAAGAATACCGCCAAGGTTATGAGGAACGGCGCAAGGAAGAGGTACGCCGAGATCTGCTCCTGCGTCGAGCGTTTCAAAGAGTTGAACGTCAGTCCCGGCCTTCCGCCGGGCTCTTCGTTATACTTCGTTCCGTAGAGGTCCATGCGAGTGCTCCTGTATCCCCAGTATTCGTAGGGAAGAGAATCGGCCGCCCTGAGGCTGATCGCCCCCGGAGCCGTCTTGCCGGAGGTCCGTTCCCCGGGCGGCCGACAACTCAACTATGCGTATACTCGGTTTTGTCTATCCGCTCTCAGCGGCCGAGCAGCTCGTCGAGCTCGCGCTGAGCTCGTTGGAGCGCTTCCTCGACGGACGCCTCCCCCGTCATGATCTCCGAGAGCGCCGCGTCCACCGGGGAGAGCCAATCCGTTCCTACCTCCCCGAACTGAAAACCGTAGACGTTGCCGTGTTCCGCACCTTCAAAGATGGTCCGGTTGGCTACGGCTTCGCGATCGTCCCGCTCGAAGTAATCCAGCTCGAGCAGTTCCTCTCTGCTGGGAATAGCCAAACCACCTTCCAGCACGTGCTGCTGAGCTTCCGGAGAAGTCAGAGCCTCCAGGACCGCAACGCTTGCTTCCAGATGGTCCGTCTGGTTGTTGATCCCATACGCGACGGTGTAGAGGAAGTTTCCGCTCTCACCAGTGTGGGGCGAACGCGGGATGTAGGTCGTGCCGAACTCGAGGTGAGGAGCTTCATCGCCCAGGTAGCCAAGCAACCATGCTCCTTCGAAGGCGATTCCGACGTCACCGGTGCCGAATGCGCCGCCGCCCCAGCCCTGGCCCATGTCCGCCGGCTGTACGGCAACGCCTTCACGAACCAAACCGGTGTACCATTCAACCGTGTCGACGAGAGCGGTATCTAGGAGATCGGCTTCGCCGGTCTCGATGTCGAGCTCGAAGCCATTGGCAAAAGCGAACGCGCCCATTCGCTCGAACTGTGCCGGGAAGGCGGCCCCGTACACATCGTCTCCCAGATCGTCGATGGCGCGCATCTTCTCTTCCAGCTCATCCCACGTCGTGTTCTCGTCCGGGTAGTCAACGCCCGCCTCGTCGAAGAGGTCTTTGTTATAGAACATCCCCAGGGTGTTGAAGTCCTTGGCAATCCCGTAGGTTTGGCCGTCGAACGTGAACGATTCGTTCAAGCTGGCGAGGTACGGGCTCAAGTCGGTCAAACCGTCGAGCGGCTCGATCATGCCCGTCGCAATGATGCCGGGAGCCGTCTCTACCGGGATGTATACGACATCGGCGGCGGTGCCGGCGGAAAGCTGGTTATAGAGCATCGTATTGTAGTCATCCTCGATCGGCTCATAGTCGACGCGGATTCCCTGCGCCTCCAGGTGATCTCCGATCACGTTCTCCAGCAGGTCCGCTTTGATGCGCGGATCCTGCCCGCCATAGCCCATCACCCGAACCGTCACCGGATCGTCCGGGTCCGGCTCGGCCTGTTCAGCCTCTCCTCCTGCAAACGCGCCGGCCGCACCGGCCAACAGCACCCCCAGCAGCAGGGCGATCACTTTCCTTGGGTCCATCGTCATACCTCCGCAAAAAGTATTGGAAATTCTGGAACCGGTTCCACGCTCTATTCTGGCCCCAAAACTCAATGCCGTCAAGAAGAAAATCACTCCCTCTTCGCTTGCACCGGCAGCGGGAGCTCCCGGCGTATCCGGGAGGCCGGCCGTGCTCGGCGGTGCGGCTGAAAGCGTGAAGGACGGGAGGGGCGCCCGCCGGGGCGTCCGGACGTGGCGAGAGAGTGCGGAGCTGGGGAGCCGGGCCACCGAGAACGGGTGGCCGACGGCATGGCCGGTGGGGACCGGACGGCACGGCGAGGCGGTCCCGGTGCGCGCCGCGGCGTGCCGGGGCGGTGTCGGGGCTGCGGTTGTCGGTGCAGCCGGCGGAGAAGGTTCGGCGCGCGGCGGGACGGAACCCCCGGACGGCCTGACCCCGGGGCAAGCCGCGGGCGGCAATGCCGGCGACGCAAAGCGGATAAGGGCTTCCGGGCCGAAAACGTGCGGCTTGGCCCGGGGGCACGCCCAGATTCCGAAGAGGAGTTTGGAACGACCCTACGGGCAACTACCAACAATCTTTGCCTCACGCTCTCTCGGGGGCCCTATCGTGAAGCTCGTCCGGTCGTGAGTCGTGGAATGAGATGAACCGGTAATAGGAGCGACTGCGCGGCCTCCCCTTTTAGCAGCTTCTGAAGAAGCGTAACAGCGGTTGCGGCAAGCTCTGCTATGTCCTGCCGAACCGTGGTCAACCGCTCCCCGGCAATCTCCGGGATATCGTCGAACCCCACGACCGACAGGTCGAACGGGACGCGCAACCCGCAGTCCTCAGCCGCTGCAAGCGCTCCCATAGCCATCTCGTCGGACCCTGCAAACACGGACGTGACGTCCATGCCCGATTCCAAAGCCTTGCGAAAAACGCGATAGGAATCGAGATCAGTGAAGCCGCCTTCAAGGAGATAGCCCTCGTCCGCGAACGCGATACCCGCTTCCTCGAGTCGAGTTGTGAATCCTAGGTACCGATCGTACGCAGCTTGAGTATGCAATCCGCCGGAGATGTGAGCAATCCGCCCATGACCAAGCCGCAACAGATGATCCGCCGCCTGCCGGCCGCCGTCGCGATCGTCTGCCGCAACGCTTGCCGCGTCCTCACGATGGCCCAACAGGACGAATGGAACACCGTTCTCCCGCAGGTAGGGAATCCGACGGTCGTCGTCATGAGCCCCGAAGAGAACGAGCCCGTCCGGCAGCCATGCCGGCATGCCGTCACTCCGCGTTCCGAGCTCTTCGAAGCGCAGGCCGCTTTCGCGGAGGTGCGAAGCAAGGTGGCTCAGAAAGAGCGCAAAGAACGGCTGTAACCGTCGCAACCCGTACGCCACATGAAGCCCGATCGTCCGGTTCCGTGCAAAAGACAGCTCCCGGGCAGCCTGATCCGGCCGATATCCGAGCGCCTCCATGGTCTGAAGTACCCGTTCCCGCGTAGTCGCTTTGACGCCCGGCCGCCTGTTGATAACGCGGCTCACCGTCCCGACCGAGACTCCTGCTCGATCGGCCACGGTCTGAATCGTGGCGCGCTCAATGATGTCCGTGTCACCGTTTCGCATGCGCTACCTCTTACGCGACATCCGGCGGCGGCCGGTTCCTCTCCCGTTTGCCGAGCCTCTTAGCGAGCCTCGTGAGACATTACCGCGGCCGCGTCCCTGATCCGCGCGAGCGACCGACGACCGCCACAACCTACGTCTCACATTGCTTCGCGAGGAACACGCAGATTCTCGCTCCGTTCGGAAACGAGCGCTCCTTCTGGAAGCGGTTACAAACCAAGCGTAACGATAGCCGGGCGGCGCATTCAAGGTCAAGGGCGGGCCGGGGCAGGGATCAACGCTCTTCGTCCACTGCCTCCGGGTAGCGATACCCCGGCCACGGACTCAGGATCCGGCCCCCCGCTACCACCGGTTATAGTGGACCAACTCCGGCCGCCACCGGTCCGGCTGCTCCGGTTGCTCCGCCGGCTCTCCGATCGCTACCACCGCGAACGGCGTGATGTGTTCCGGGATCCCCAACAGCTCCCGAAACGCCGCCACCCGCTCCTTGTTCGGGTAGATACCACACCAGACGCTTCCGAGACCCAACGCGTGCGCAGCCAGAAGAATGTTCTCCGTGGCCGCCGAGCAGTCCTGATCCATCTGCTCCGGCCGATGCGCGCGGCCACGCTCCCCGCAAACTGCTATGGCGAGCGGGGCTTGGCGCATCATCTGCGCCGCCCGGTGGATCTCCGCGATCCGGTCCAGCGTTTCTCGTTGGTCGACTACGATGAAGCTCCACGGCTGCTTGTTGACCGCCGACGGCGCCTGCATCGCCGCCTCCAGCAACTCCCGCCGCGCGTTCTCGTCGACAGGGTTCCCGGTGAAGCGGCGCACGCTTCGCCTTGTCTTTATCAGCTTAAGCAATCCCGGACTTTGAGAATCTGTCATGCTCATTTCCACTATCCCCCAAATGAATCAGATAGATGAGCACCGCTCACTTGTCAAGAGACATCGTCACAACAGCCAGGGAAAACGCAGTTGGAGAGTGCGCCGGCGGCAAGAAGGCGGCGGCGCGGTACCCGGTTCCAGCCCCGCCCTTGGGCTGCACGGCCTGGCGCCGCTCGGTCTCGCGCTACACGGCCTTGCGACCCTCAGTCTCGCACTGCCGGGGCGTCTGCGATTCATTGGGCCTCGCGGTATTCGGCCATGTGCTATTCGGCCGTGTGAATACCGAACCCTCCTGATACCTCCGAAAGGCTCGCCGCGCCCCGCGCGTTTTGACGCTCCAGAGCCTCGAGCAGCGCTTCGGGATCCGTCTCTGCGACAAGCGTCTCCCGCCCGCCGCGAGCCATGAACTCTTCCTCAGCGACGCGGTCCAGAAAATCGATCAGCGGATCAAAGTATCCCGCCACATTGAGCATCCCGCACGGTTTCCCATGGAATCCGAGCTGGGCCCAGGTGAATGCTTCGAAGATCTCTTCGAGCGTCCCCAGTCCGCCGGGCAGCGCAACGAATGCGTCGGCCGCATCCGCCATCATCTGCTTGCGCTGGTGCATCGACTCCACTACGTGTAGCTTCGTAACACCATGGTGAGCGACCTCTCGCCGGGCGAGCTCATCGGGGATAACGCCAATGACCTCGCCTCCCGCGGCCAGCGCCGCGTCAGCAAGCACCCCCATAAGACCTACGCAGCCGCCGCCGTAGACGATGCGATACCCTCGCCCCACAATTGCGCGGGCCACCAGCCGCGCCGCCTCCGTATACTCCTCCCGCCGTCCAAAGCTCGATCCACAATAGACGCAGATACTCCGCAAATCTCGCACGCTCTTTGCTCCTTCCTGATAACCGCTTGCGGGTTACGGGCTGTGGGATGAACGAGCCCGCCGGGCACGTAGCCTTCAAAATATGGCGTTGACCTGCCGTTGTCCACCCGGTCCCGCCTGCCGCTCCGCGGCCTCCGGGGCCGGGGCTCCATCGCCATCTCCTCCTCTGGGATGTGAGGTCAGCATTGTTGTTCACTACCCCGACTCCGGAGTCTGGAATTTCGACCAACAATCCTTGCCTCACTCAGGGCAAACGCAGTTGGATCATTGCGGTTACACGGCGGCGGCGGAAAGCCACTGAAGCGAGTACTCACCCGTCTCACGACACCACCTCACGCACAGGCAAGCGCCCAGGGCCGGTCGGTCGCCGCCGCTCTTCCAGGTGGGTTGTCCATCTGCGTTTCCCCGTTACCTCCCGTTTCTAGGTCTTGAAACACCGGCCGCCTCCACGTACACTGTGCCGAACTGCAACGGTTTTCCGAATAATAGGTTAAATCGTTATTATACAATAAGATATTACACAACAGAGGCACCCGCCTCTGTTGTGGCCGCCGGGATGACGTATCGCAACCGAGGCATCCGCCAGGGTGCCCATGTGGAACAAGATACCGGCGGACGGCGGAGAAGAGGGGCTGGAGATGAGCCAAGAGAAAGCGTTCGGAATGCCTGTCGACAAAGGGCGATGGGGATATCTGGTACTCGGGGCGTTGATCAACATCTGTTTGGGATCGGTGTACGCCTTCAGCGTTTTCCGCGAGCCCCTGGAGGAACTATGGGGAATCTCCGCCACCCACAGCGGCGTCCCGTTCATGGTGTTTCTAGCGATGTTCGCCGCCGGTATGGTCGTGGCCGGCCGTTGGATCGATCGGTGGGGGCCCCGGAAAACCGGGATAATCGGCGGGGTGATGGTCGGCGGCGGCTGGCTCCTCGCGGGCTTCTCTCCCAACATCGCCGCGCTCACCGTCCTCTACGGTGTCATAGGCGGGGCGGGCGTGGGCGTGGCCTACGGCTGTCCCATCGCGGTGGCAGCCCGGTGGTTCCCGGACCGGAAAGGATTGGCGGTTGGGCTCGCTTTGATGGGCTTTGGGCTCTCCGCCTTGATCGTCGCGCCCCTTCTGGAAGCCGCCATCCGGAGCTTTGGCGCGCTTCCCACGTTTTCGCTTTTCGGGACCGTTTTTCTCATCCTTCTCGTCTTGTTCTCGTTGCCACTGCGGGTGCCGCCGGAGGGCTTTCAGCCGCGGTCGGCCACCGCCTCGGGAAGACGGCAAGGTGCACGGACCGATATGGCACCGGCTGAGATGCTCCGAAACGGCACGTTTTACGCGCTCTGGGGATGCTTCGTCCTCGGCTGTCTGGCCGGACTCATGGCGATCGGGATTGCCGCGCCGTTCGGGCGTGAAGTTGCCGGCCTGGACCCGCCCGGCGCAGCGGCGGCAGTATCCCTGTTTGCCCTGTTCAACGCCGGCGGCCGCCCCCTGTTCGGATGGCTCGCCGACGCACTGACACCCAAGCGTGCCGCGCTCCTGTCGTTTGTGTTGATTGCCGGAGCGTCGCTGCTGTTGGTTACCATGGCCGAAGGGAATCCGATCGTCTACTTCGTCGGGTTTGCGATCCTCTGGTTGAACCTGGGTGGATGGCTGGCTATCGCTCCCGCTGCAACGGCCACGTTCTTCGGCACCAAGCACTATGCGGGAAACTATGGCTGGGTCTACTCCGGGTACGGGGTCGGTGCGATACTCGGCATGACGCTCTCCGGTGCCATTCGTGATATCACCGGGAGTTATCTCATGGTGTTCCCCCCGGTTATAGGGCTTGCGGTCGTAGGGCTCGCAGTGGCGCTCGCGGGGCTGGATCCGTCTATTGCGCGAACCGCTCAGACCGAGGAGGCGCCCGCCGCCGCTCGCAGAGAGACATAACCGCTTCGAACGCTTCTGGACCGAGGCAGGCGGCCTCCCGCCGGCAGTGGCGGCAAGACGTCACTGCCGTCCGGTACGGCCGAGCTCTCAGGCGCGCGCAGGTCTCGGTTCGCGCCCGCCCTCGGTTTGCACCCCGCCCCCGGTCCGCGCCCCGCCCTCGATTTGCGCCCCGCCCTCGATTTGCGCCCCGCCCTCGATTTGCACCGCGGTCTCGATTTGCACGGCGGTCTGGATTCGGCTATCCTGAAGCACGATGCAGAAGGTGCATGAGGGGTGGTCCGTGGCGAAGGCCGCGGCAACGTACGGAATCAAAGAGTGGGGCGCCGGCTACTTCGACCTCTCGGAGTCCGGAGAGGTGGTGGTCAAGCACCACAACGGGAGCGCAGAGACCGAAACCAGCCTGCTCGATATCGTCCGCGGGGTGGAAGCGCGCGGGTTGGGCATGCCGGTGCTCATACGGATCGAGAACATCTTGCAGCGGCAGATGACCCGGCTTCACGAGAGCTTCACCCGCGCCATGGCCGACCATGGCTACACCGGCGGGTACCAAGGCGTCTTCCCCATCAAGACCAACCAGCAGGCACAGGTAATCGAGGA
This sequence comes from Spirochaetaceae bacterium, assembly GCA_003554375.1. Lineage (GTDB taxonomy): Bacteria > Spirochaetota > Spirochaetia > DSM-27196 > SKKC01 > PWGF01. Next base: position 10,476 of record PWGF01000029.1, on the reverse strand, counting down.
AGTCAGCTCCTTCGGCGCCACCCTCGGGCACGGTCTGGAGGCCGGAAGCAAAGCGGAGCTCATGATCGCGCTCTCGATGATCGAGTCCTCCAACGGCCCGATCGTCTGCAACGGCTACAAAGATCCGGAGTTCATCGACTTGGGACTCCAGACCACGCGCATGGGGTACCACGTTTTCTTCGTCATCGAGATGCCGAGCGAGCTCGGCCTCATTCTGGAGCGCAGCCGGGCCCTCGGTATCGAGCCCATGATCGGCGTCCGCATCAAGCTTTCCAGCAACTCGGAGGGCCGGTGGCAGGATTCCGGCGGCGACCAGTCGATCTTCGGCTTGACCACGAGTCAGCTCGTAGAGCTGCTCGATGAGCTGAAAGCAGCCGATATGCTCCACTGTTTCCGGCTTCTCCACTACCACCTCGGCAGCCAGATCCCGAACATCCGGGACATCAGGACCGCAACGCGCGAAGCTTCCCGCTTCTATGCCGACTTGGTCCGGGAAGGAGCCCCCCTTGGCTACCTGGATCTGGGTGGCGGACTCGGCGTGGACTACGACGGGAGCCAGACCAGCTCCATCTACAGTAAGAACTACAGCCTGGATGAGTATGCGGCGGACGTCACCGACGTGCTGGCGACTGTGCTCGGCGAGCACTGCATCGAGCACCCGACGATCATCACGGAGAGCGGCCGCGCTACGGTAGCGTACAGCTCAATCTTGGTCTTCGACGTGCTCGACGTGACTCCGTACGAGGCCGGAGAGATCCCAACCCCGGAGCCGGAGGGCAACCCCGAGCCGATCCGCAACCTCTACGAGGTTCGGGAGATGCTCGGCGTTCGCGATACGCAGGAATGCTACAACGACGCCATCTACTACCGGGAGGAAGCACGGCAGGAGTTCGAGCACGGGAAGCTTACGATGCGGGATCGCGCGCTCGCGGAGAACCTCTTCGTGGACGTGGTCCACTCGATCGGGCGGCTGCTCTCGGAAGCGGATCGGATCCCCCGGGAGCTCGAGGGACTGAGCGAGAGCCTATACGACATCTACTACGGTAACTTCTCCGTGTTTCAGAGTTTGCCGGACGTCTGGGCCATCGACCAGATATTCCCGGTGATGCCGATTCACCGGCTGAACACGGAGCCGGAGCGCCGTGCCATAATCGCGGACATCACCTGCGATTCGGATGGGAAGATCGCCCGGTTCTGCGGAGGAGACGACGCTCGCCGCTCCATGCCGGTTCACCGGCTGAAGCCGGACGACGACTACTACCTCGGCGTCTTTCTTGTGGGGGCGTATCAGGAGACACTCGGCGATCTGCACAACCTATTGGGAGATACGCACGTAGTGAGCGTGCGCATCGACGGGCAAGGAGACTTCGAGTTCGTCCGGGAGATCAAAGGGGACTCGGTCGGTGATGTCTTGAGCTACGTCGAGTATCAGCCGGCGGCGCTCGTAGAGCGTTTCCGGCACAAAGCGGAGCGGGCGGTACGCGACGGCCGGATCACGGTCGCCGAGCGCCGGCGCCTCGTCCAGGCGTACGAGGCAGGAATCCGCGGCTACACGTACTGTAAGCGGTAGAGGGTGAGGCGAAGGTTGCCGGCGCTTGGTGGGACGAGCTCGACTCACTCGCCCAACGATACCTGGCCGCCCACGGATGGGCCCGCGCCGGGAGCCGGGACGGATGAGACCGTAGCATAATGCCCGGGCGCCCACGGATGGGCCCTGTTTCGGTACCAACAATCTCCGCCTCACACAGAAAAGAGAGACGAGGAGCAATCGATGGGAAACTGTCTGATTATCGGCGCCGGAGGCGTCGGACGCGTGGTTGCGCACAAGTGCGCTCAGATTCCGGAGGTTTTCGAGAACGTCACCCTCGCCGGCAGGACCGTCAGCAAGTGTGAAGCGATCGCGGCGGACGTCAAGCGACGGACGGGCCGCACCATCGCGACAGAGCACGTAGACGCCGGCGATACCGCGCAGCTCGTGAAGCTCATGAAGCGACGCCGGCCGGACATCGTGATTCACGTGGCGCTCCCCTACCAGGATCTCTCCATCATGGAGGCGTGCCTGCAGACCGGAGTGCACTACCTCGACACGGCGAACTACGAGCCGCCCGACACTGCCCACTTCGAGTACTCGTGGCAGTGGGCGTACCACGATCGATTCCGGCAGGCCGGCCTCATGGCGCTTCTGGGAAGCGGTTTCGATCCCGGTGTAACCAACGTGTTCACCGCCTGGGTCGCCAAGCACGCGCTCGATGAAGTTCGCACGCTCGACATCGTGGATGTGAACGCCGGCGACCACGGCAAGCCGTTCGCCACGAACTTCAACCCGGAGATAAACATCCGGGAGGTCACCGCTCCGTGCCGCCACTATGAGAACGGAATCTTCCACCGGACCCCGCCCCTCAGCCGTCACAGCCGGTTTACGTGTCCCGAAGGAGTGGGCACCTTCCCGGTCTACCGCATGTACCACGAAGAGTTGGAAAGCCTCGTCCGCAACTTCCCCACACTCGAGCGCGCTCAGTTCTGGATGAGCTTCTCCGACAACTACCTCAAGCACCTGGAGGTGCTCCAGAACGTCGGGATGACGCGAATCGATCCGATTCCATTCCAGGGGACGGAGGTTGTGCCGCTCCAGTTTCTCAAGGCCGTGCTCCCCGAGCCCGCCGGCCTCGGCCCCGATACTCGCGGCAAAACCTGTATCGGAACGATCGTCGGCGGCACCCGGGATGGTGAAGATCGCTCGGTCTACGTATACAACCTCTGCGACCACCAGGACGCCTACTTGGAGGTGGGGAGCCAGGCGGTCAGCTACACCACCGGGGTCCCGGCAACGCTCGGCGCCAAGCTCATGCTGGAGGGGACGTGGATGAGCCCCGGCGTTTGGAACCTTGAGCAGTTCGATCCGTACCCCTTCATGGCGGACCTGAACCACTACGGACTCCCTTGGAACGTGCAGGATCCGGCCGAGGTCTCGTTGGAAGACGAATGAGCCGAGTCAGGCGAATCGCGCGAGTCAGATCGGCCAGGCGAGTCAGAGAAGCCGGATGAGCCGGACGAGCAGGACGAGTCGGAGGCACCGGAAGCCCCCGGGGAACAAGCCCCCGAAACCGAGCAGAAGGAGCAAGCGGTAGCGTCATGGACCAAGCAACATCGCCCTTAGCCGATCCCACCCCGTACACCCCCGACGACCGGCCCTACTTTCGCGGGTTCGATCCGGCGGCGGTTCCCTCGCCGTGCTACGTGATCGACCGCGCCGCAGTGCGCTGGAACCTCCGGATCCTACGCGATGTTGCCGACCGGAGCGGCGCTACCATGCTCCACGCCCTCAAAGCCTTTGCCGCGCCCTCGATCTTCGACCTCATCCGGAGCTATCTCGACGGCGCATGCGCGAGCGGCAGGTACGAGGCACGGCTCGCCCGCGAGGAAATCGCGCGGGCAGCCCCGAAGGCCTCCCATCCCTTCCGCGTCCACACCTTTGCGCCGGCCTACGCCGCGGACGAGCTCGAGGAGCTACTCGAGCTCTCAGACCACCTTGTCTTCAACTCGGTCGACCAGTGGCTCCGCTACCGGGAGCGCTGCCGTGCCGGGCGTGGCCCGACCGCGGCCCCGCCTGACGCGGCGGGCGGCCCCGCCGCGGCCCGGCTTCACGGGCCGGACGACCCCACTGTGGCGGGGCCTGACGCGCCGGGCGACCCTCACGCCACGGCGCACTCCCCAGGGGCCGGGCCACCCCGGTCCGCGACAGCTTCCCCCGGAGCCCGGCCGGCGGGCGGCCCCGCCGCGGCGCGGCCCGTCTTCGGCCTCCGCATCAACCCCGAGTGCTCCCTCAGCGAAGTCCCCATATACGATCCGTGCGCTCCCGGCTCTCGGCTCGGCGTCACCGCCGCGGCGCTCACGGCCGCGACCGGATCGGCGAGACGAGCGCAGACGCCGGGGGGGACGGCCGATCCGCTCGCCGGGATCACGGAGCTCCACTTCCACGCGCTCTGCGAGCAGGACTCGTACGCCCTCGAGACCGCGCTCGAAGCGGTCGAAGAGCGCTTCGGCGCGTATCTGCGCTCGCCGCGCATAACCAGCCTCAACATCGGGGGCGGGCACCACATCACCAAGCCCCGCTACGACCGTGAGCATCTGATAGAGCTCGTCAAGCGAACCGCCCGGCGGTACGACGTCAGGGTCACCGCGGAGCCGGGGGAAGCGTCGGCGCTCCACTCAGGAATACTCGTGGCGAGCGTGCTCGACATCACCCACAACGAGCTCCCGCAGGCGATTCTCGACACCTCGGCCACCGCGCACATGCCCGACATACTCGAGATGCCGTACCGCCCCGACGTCTGGGGGACGCGCCGGCCGTCTCCGGGCGGCGGTCTGCGCTATCGGCTCGGCGGGCTCACGTGCCTTGCCGGGGACGTCATTGGGGATTACGAAGTCGACCGGCCGCTGGCGCCCGGCGACCGACTCGTCTTCGACGATATGAGCCATTACACGATGGTGAAGACAACGAGCTTCAACGGCATCCCACTCCCAGCGATCGCTATCTGGGATTCGGACGCGCCCGATCCCGCAAGGAGCCTTCGCGTTGTGAAGCGCCCGGCTTACCGCGATTTCCGCAATCGTTTAGGTTAGAACCGGAGGAAGGACGATGAACGAGTACGACACCTCCGGCGCCCGCGGTACTGGTGCCGCTACGGGTGCGGGCGGCCGCGGCTCCGCCGAGGCCGATGAGGCCAGGGCCCCTTACGCCGCAGAGCCCGCCGGCGGCGACGCTACCGATGAGGCCGGTGCCGGTGACGCCGGCACCGCTGCGGGCGGCAGTGGCGCTCGCTGCGCCGCCGATCCCGGCGCAGGCGACGCTACCGGTGACGCCGGTGGCGATGAGGCCGGCGCCGCCGCTGCCGGCGCCGGCAACGCTACCGGTGACGCCGGCGCCCCCGGCAGTGCTTCCGCCGGCGGCGCGTCCCCGGATTGCTTTCACGCCGAAGAGTACCCGAATGCTCCCGCTTCCAAGGCGCGCTTCCACGTCATACCCGTGCCGTACGAGGCGACGGTCTCCTATGGAGGCGGGACCGCGCGCGGGCCGGAAGCAATTCTGGCAGCCAGCCGAGAGCTGGAGGCATTCGACGGCGTATCCTGCCCCGGAGACGCAGGCATTCACACCCATCCTCCGGTCGACTGCGCCGGCTCCCCGGAGGAGGTGCTCGCCCGCGTAGAACGCGTCGTAACCGCCACCCTGGGTGCTTGGGACCCCACCCCGGGGGGAAGCGCCGCCCACCGGATCCGGCCCGCCGGGGCAGCCGGCGGGCACGCGGACTCCGCCGCCGGCGGAAAAACCCCAAGCCGGCGAACAGGGCAAGGCGAGAGTGCCGGACGCAGGCCGGCCGCTCAAACCCTATACCCGAAGATGCCGCGTTCGGCGCCTGTGCCCGTGCTCCTCGGGGGGGAGCACTCGATCACCTTCTCAGCCGTACAGGCGATTACGTCGTACTACCGCGTCCCGGCGGGCGTCGTCCAAATCGACGCTCACGCCGACCTCCGCGAGCACTATGGAGGAACGCGCCTGAGCCACGCCTGCGTCGCTCGGCGGATGCACGAAGAGCTCCGGGTTCCAATCGTCCAGATTGGGGTACGAGCGCTCTCGCTCGAGGAGGCGCGCTACCGCGCCCGGTTCCGCCCAGACGGCGATTCACAGCGCGACGAACCGGCGCACCACGAAAACCGAAGCCGAACCACCGAGAGTTGGCGCGACGAGTCCGCTGATGATTTCCGGCGGACCGCCGGCGCCGCGGACGAGCGCCGGGCCGACCAGAACCGTGAACGCCCGGCCGTCCAGGGCAAGCAGTCAGCGCTCCCGCCAATCGTCGCGTACGACGCCCGGGAAGTGGTACCGCGGGAGCTCACTCGCATCGAGCCACCGGACGATTTCCCCGAGACGGTCTATATCACCATCGATGTCGACGGCTTGGACCCTGCCGTATTTCCCAGCACCGGAACGCCGGTACCCGGCGGCCTCGGGGGGTACCAGACACTCGCAATCATCGAATCGATATGTCGAGCTCGGCGCGTAGTCGCCTTTGACGTGGTAGAGCTCGCGCCGGTGAACGGTTTTCACGCGCCCGACTACGCCGCCGCCGAGCTCGCATACCGGATTATGGGATTCATCGCGCGGAAGGAGGTAAGCCGACCGGGGCCCTGATCGCCCCCGGACTCCCTGCGCCGCGGCTGCCGGCCCGGCGCCCTGCGCCGTTTTACTTGCAGCTTCCGGCCTGTCGCCCGCCGCACTTCACACCAGTCTACGGCCCGTCGCCCGCGGCGCTTCATCTGCGGCTCGATCGGCGCTGAGCCCGTAGCTCACCCAGAAGCGCGCGAAGGCACGCACGCGCGTCCGTGTCCGTCGGCAGGAACCGGATTCCCACGCCTGCCGGGTAGCGCCCACGCGACTGGGAGCTCACGCGCACGACGCGCGCCGGAAGCTCGACCTCCCGCCCATTGAGCTGCAGTACCGCGGTCGCCGTCTCGCCGATCAGTTCCGGTGAAAGCAGCTCGCCCCCGCCGTCTTCTTCCCGCGGCGTGAGAAACGCGCCGTTCTCGGAGAGGTCGTAGCTTCGGTAGCGTCGAGTACGGAAACTCACATCGACGAAGTGAACGATGCGCTCAGCCTGTTGCCACCATCGCAGTCGCGGGTTGAAATAGGGTGCGCGAATCTCCTTGGTGAGGAAGACCGAAACCGGAATCAAAAAAAGCAGATTCAACGGGAGAGCGTAGGATAGAGCCAGGTTCAAGCCGGCATCCACAAAACTCATCGCCACCATGACGACCGAATGAACGATGAAGTAGTACCAGGCCCACAGCCTAACTGCGTAGAGACCGATCGCAAGCGGTACTGCCGAAGCCCACAGGACAACGCTTATCCAAACCATGGCGTCGCCGGCTGCGAGGGCACGCCCAAACCATTGCAGAGTTGAACCGGGATCGCCCAGAATCCGTCCCTGAGTTGACCAAATGACATTGGCGACCGGATTCAGCAGATAGATCAAGCTCAGTGCCGTGATGAGCTTTGGCTTCTCCCGATAGCCCGCCGGCGCCGTTGCCCCCAAACGCATACCCCGCATACAGTTCCCCCCGAGCTGCGTCTCTTCCGTCTTCCTGGCGTCGCTCGTTCGCCGTCTCGCCGGGCGTCCGTCGGGCCTCCGACGTCACTCGCCCCCTATCGCGTTGCGCTCGTGCCGCCCATCGGATAGCGCCTGCCGAGCGCGATCACGAAGAGCGTCGTGAGCAACGCGGCTCCCCCTAGAACCAACCAGCTCACCGTGTAGTCTCCGGTCACGTCTGCCAGAAGACCGAAGACCGGTGCCGAGACTACCACGCCGGAACGGCTGAGCACCAGCGCCACCCCGGTCGCGACACCCGTCAGTGATCCCGGCGCCAGCTCGCTCACCGTCGTAAAGTACAGGCTCGGCATTCCCAGTACCAGAAACCCCATGAGCAGCGCCAGCCCCACTATCGCCACGAAGGGGACGAGCCCGGTCGCGACTAAGAACGCGAAGAGAAAGCTGAGCGCCGATACCCCGAGAGTCAGGATGATCAGACCCAAGCGTCGCCGCCGCCCGAGCAGCTTGTCATTGATGAAGCCCCACGACGGCTGTCCCGCCATCCCTCCCACGTGGAAGGCGGCGAGCGCGATGCCCGCGAGCGCCGGGGTGTACCCCAGGTCCTGATTGAGAAAGAGCGCAAGGTGCGAGGTCACGCTCGAGATGCTCATCCCGAATACCGCTCCCAGAATGCACACGGTTACCAACCGGCCATCCCGGAGCAGGGTACGCACGTCGTGCAGGAACGATCCGCCCTCGGAATGCGCTTTTTCCTCGGACTCGGTGTCGGAGGCGCGAGTCGACTCCGGTGCGGCCACGTGCGAGTAGAACCGGTAGACGCTCGCGCAGATCACAAGCGCAATGAGGCCACCCACCGCCAGCACGGGTCGCCATCCGAAGGCCTCTCCCAACGCAGGCATAAGCGCCGTACCGAAAAGTGCCCCTGAACCACCTATCCCGTGCGCGATCCCCATCGCGCCCGCGCGCCGTGTTGCCGAGACGTTCTCCATTACCCCCTTACTCACCGACGGTGTAATGACGCTGAAGCCGATGCCGGTGACAAACGAGAAGAAAAGGATGACGCCGTACAGGGGCGAGATCGCGTGCAGGAGCATCATGAAACCTACAGTGCCCGCGCCAATGGCGATACCCAATCGCGCACCGAGCCGATCCACAATCCGGCCGGCAAAGACGGCGATCGCCGTCGCGCTCAAGAAATAGAAGCTCGTGTACATCCCGGCTTGCGCCCCGCTGATTGCAAACTCGCGTTGTACCAGAGGAAGCATGCCGATGAAGCCTTGGATGTTGAGCGTGGTCGCGATATAGCCCGCCGAGAGAAAGAGGAGCACTGCTGCCGTACGCTTGCGCTTGGTTGCGCGCGCACCAGTCGATAACGATGTTGCCATGCCGTCTTGTCCTTCGCCTGCCGTCAGAGAGTCTTCCGCAAGCAACCTGCATACCAACGACGGCACGGAAACCGTGTACGTCGCGGTCTTGGTGGTGCGCCGGCGAATCCACCAGAAATCTACGCGTCCTCCCGGAGGATCCTCTGAAGATATGTCCAGTGCGCCCGCAGCTCGGAGAACATGAGAGGCAAGTCCTCGGGATTGCTTTCGGCAGCCCGCTCGATCTCCCGCGCGTGAATCCCCAGCCGGTTGAAGCCGAGGTTGAAGGCGACCCCCTTCAGTGCATGCGCCGCCCGCCGAGCCTGGTCCGTATCGCCGTGGGCAATTGCCTGCTCGAGGTTAGCAAGCTTTCGCGAAACCGAGGGAACTGCATCGTTGAGCACTGCGGCAATTGCCGCCCTATCGTTTCCCATCCGTCGGAGAAGCCCCTCGCGATCGAAAGAGACGGCATTGCTCCGCCCCTCGTTGTCAGGAGCATCGCCATCCTCCGAGGCGGCCCTCCTGAAACCGCGGCAGGCCCCCACGGTATTGCCGCGTTGCACCCGAGCACCCCCCTTCTCTTGTGCCGGCTCGGTCCCGCCGGCGTTTCGCCTCTCAAACACTGAAGCCGCTTCTTCACTTCTCCGGAGTCTCACGGTCCGCCTTCTTCTCCCGAACGTAGGTTACTCCCACTGGCAACATGACGGGAACACAGGGTACCCTACTATGGCGGAGGACGTCGACGTATGCGAGTTGCCGCCCTGTCACCGTCGCAGGAGATGGTTGCATCGGATGATTCATTCCAAAGATACTTTGCAGCCGCGCTGGAGAAAAGCGGGCATCCGGACCTGGTGGTACTGCCCGGGCTTATAGGGGTGGCGTGGACGCTCGCCCAGGGCTCCACCTTGGAACGCGGGAGCAGCGCGCGCTCTCGCCGAGAAACCCGCCATCCCTCCAGCGTCTATCCCTCTTCACTCCCTGTTGACGACGACGCCAACCGCCGCATGTACGAGCTCCACAGCCGCCTTGCCAAGCGCCACGGGGTGTGGATCGTCGGTGGTAGCACAATCGAACGGCACGGCCACCATGCATTCATCGTGTCGAGCGTGTGGCGGTCAGACGGCTCCTGCTGCGGTGCCCAACAGCAGACCCATCTGTCACGAGCCGAGCGCTCAGTCGTCATTCGCGATGCGGCCGCCCGCGAGGGGGCCCCTCCGCTATCTCCGGCACGAGGCACCGAGCTTGCCCTTTTCGAGATCGACGGCACGCGCCTAGGGGTAATAGTCGGCACCGATCTATGGCATCCGGAGGTAGGACGAATCCTCGCACTGCAGGGCGCGGATATCATAGCAGGTGTCGGCGCGCTCCCCTCCGGCGGAAGGGAGCTTCTGCGGATCGCGGGGCTGTGGTCCCAGGTCCAGCAGAACCAGGTCTGGGGCGTAGAGAGCTTTCTCGCCGGTAGCCTTGGCGGGGAAGTGTGTGAGGGTGCCGGCGCAGTCTTAGGGCCGTGTGAAGCGACTGCCGGTTCCACCGGTTACCTTGCGTTCTCCTCCCGCCCTTCCGTTCGCGAGCCGTCCACCGGCGCCGGCTCAGGCCGCTCGGCACCCGGCATCCTGGCGGCTGCTACGCTGGACGAAACGCGCCGGGAAGCGGTCCTTCGAAGCTACCCTCTTCTGGATCACCTCAATCCCGATGCGTATAGAGGGCGGTTGCCCGAGCTCTACCCGGAAAGGCGCCCGGAGGACGGCCGGAACGAGCACGACGCGAGGCGCTCGTGCATCGGCACAGTAGGGGAACATTCCGAGCCCGAACGTTCGCCCGCGGGAACCGGGCATGAACAACCGGCGGAAACTTCCGGTACGCCGGTTCTCTTCGGAAGCCTCAAGGAGCGACTTTTCCGGCGCTATCTCTTCTGGAGCGCGCGTGGCTCGCGCATCCGTGGCGCGCTCTCCCGCGCGAGGGCGCCGGGCCCGGAGCCGCAAGCCACCACCCATGCCGGGCCGGCC
>PWGF01000166.1 GCA_003554375.1 Spirochaetaceae bacterium | reverse complement strand
GCTGCCGCCGGCCTCGCGGCCGGTGCCGCGACCGCCTGCGCGCCGGCCGGCTGAGCGGGCGCTGCCGCTGCGGCGCTCTCTCCCGGCTCGAATCCGCTCGCGCAAGCTGCGATAGACCACGCCGTAGAGGAGGCTACTCTTCCCACTCCCGCTCACCCCGGTAACGCAGACGAGCTTGCCGAGAGGAATTCCGACGTCGATCTCTTTCAGGTTATGCAGGTGCGCCCCGCGGATAACGAGCCGGCCGTGGGGGAACGCGTCGGCTTCGGCGTCGGCGTTGTCGGCGGCGGCACCGGCATGGTCCGGTTCCTCCGAGGTGCCGGGGGTAGCGACGCCCCCGGGCGCCGGGGCGCTGGAGGGTACCGCGGCGGTGTCCGAACGGCCGGCCCCTCCTTCTCCGCCCGGGTCATCGCCGGAGGCCGGCGCTTGGCCGGAGTCGGCGGGTGCAGCCGCGCCTCTGCCGGCAGCGCGAGCAGTGGCCCCCTTGCCGGTTTCACGAGGCACGCTCCCCGGCGGATCGGCCGCGTTGCCGGATGCCGCAGCGCCCCGGCCGTTCCGGGGAATCAGCGGGTGTTTCGGCGGATCGTGAAGGATGCGGCCGGTGACGGACTCGGGGTTTTGCTCGATCTCCGACACGCTCCCCGTGACCACGACGGAGCCCCCGCGGACCCCGCCGCCGGGTCCGAGATCGATGACGTGATCGGCGCTGCGGATGGTCTGCTCGTCGTGCTCGACTACGACGACGGTGTTCCCTTTGGTCCGGAGGCGATCGAGCGTGCGGAGGAGCATCGCATTGTCGCGCGCGTGGAGGCCGATCGTGGGCTCGTCGAGGATATAGACGACGCCCCGCAGGTTGGAGCCGAGCTGCGCGGCAAGCCGGATCCGTTGCGCTTCGCCGCCGCTCAAGGTGGGCGCGGCGCGGTCGAGCCCGAGATAGCCGAGCCCTACCTCGCGCAGGAAGCCCAGACGCGTCAAAAGCTCCGATACGACGTCCCGTGCGACGGCCGCTTCTCGATCCGAGAGCTCGAGCCCGTGCAGACGCTCCTCGAGCTCGTCGACCGAACACGCACACAGCTCGTGGATCGCAAGCGACCGGAAGAAGACGTTGCGCGACTCCGGCTTCAAGCGAGCGCCGTCGCACGCAGGGCACGGCTGCGCTTCGTCGCCGCGCGGCGGCCGCTCCTCCTCATCGAGGGCGACGCCGCGGCCGGAACACGCGGTGCACCACCCGTGGTGTGAGTTGTACGAGAAGTGGCGAGGATCGAGCTCGGGGAAGCTCCGCCCGCAGCTCGGACAGGAGCGCTTCGTAGAATAGAGGAGCTCGCGGGGGGCCGAACCCGACCCCAGGCCGCGGGCGGGATTTCCACTGTGGCCGTCGGCGGCTGAATCCGAGCCCGGGCCGCCGGGGGCGGGCTCCCCTGCGGTGGGCTCCCCTGCTGACGGATCGTCGGCGGCTACGTGCCGGCCGCCGGCCGGCTCCGCGGGGGTGGGCTCGGCGACCGTCTCCAAGCCGGCGGACTTAGCGGCGGGCTCTTGGACAGGGGGGTTCCCAGCGGCGGGCTCGCCGGCAGGGCGGTCCCCGGCGGCGGGCTCTTCGGCGACGAGCCCGCCGGCGCCGAGCTGCCGGCCTGCAGCGCCTCCTTCGGCATCCAGGCCGGCAGCCGTGCCCCCGCCTTCCTCCGTCTGAGCCGGCACCGCCACGCGTACGGCCCCGCCGCCGTGGGCGAGCGCCGCCTCGAGTGCATCGGCCAGCTCGCGCTCGTTCTCGGGACGAACCTCGATCTCGGCAACCGGGAGCTCGATCGTATGCTCGACATAGCGATCGAGCCGTGGCCACGCATCGGTGCGCCGGAGCTCGCCGTCGACCCGCAAGGTCGCGTAGCCTTTCCCCGCCGCCCAGGTAGCCAGGTCGGTGTAGTAGCCCTTCCGTGACTCGACGAGCGGCGCAAGGATCGACACCCGCTCGCCCCGGAAGTCGCTGAGTACCGAGGCGCGCACGCTCTCCTTACTCTGAGCGCGGATCGGCCGGCGGCAGTCGGGGCAGTGCTGCGTTCCGAGCTTGACGTAGAGGAGCCGCAGGAAGTGGTAGAGCTCGGTCATGGTAGCGACGGTGCTCTTCCAGCCGCCGCGGGTGGTCCGTTGCTCGATGGCGACGGTCGGCGGGACGTTGGCGACGCCGTCCACGTCGGGTCGCGGCGGCGGCTCCACGAACTGGCGCGCGTAGGCGTTGAGCGACTCGAGGTAGCGACGCTGGCCCTCCGAAAAGAGGATATCGAAGGCGACCGTACTCTTGCCGCTGCCGCTGACGCCGGTGAGCACGGTGAACCGGTCGCGGGGAATCAGCAGATCGATGTTGCGCAGGTTGTGCTCGCGCGCGCGCCGGATCTCGATGTCGGGGCGCGGGATTGTGGGCGGCCCGGCGGCTTGGAGGCGGCTGCCGGCGCCGGCTGGAACGGGGACGTCGGGCAGGGGCCGCTCGCCGGGTCGCGCGCCGGATGGGGAGTCGGCGTTGCCGTAGGCGGGGACGGGTTCGGCGGCCGTCTCGATGTGGTCGCCGTCTGCTCCGGGTGTGAAGCGGTCGGCCGCGGCACGCTCTCGCGCCTCGTGCCGCGCCGGCTCCTCCGCGATCTGTCCCCGGCCGGCGCGGGCGGTAGCGTCCCCGGCTCCGTACTGTTGAACGCCGGCGCTGCCGGACGCGAGCGCCGCGTGATCAGGTGGTGTGACATCGTCCGCTCCGGCCGAGGTCGACTCCGTGCCTGCCGCACGCCGGAGGGCTTCCGCGGTATGCCCGGCGCCGTGTCGGCGGCACTCCTCGGGCGTACCGGCAAAGACGATGTCGCCGCCCGCGCCACCGCCTTCGGGCCCGAGATCGATCAGGTGATCGGCACTCCGGATCACGTCCAGGTTGTGCTCGATTACGACCACCGAATCGCCGGCCGCAACAAGCGAGCGGAGCGCTTTGATCAACCGCTCGACGTCGGCGAAGTGGAGGCCCGTGGTCGGCTCGTCGAAGAGGAAGAGTGTGCCGCCGGTACCTGTGAGGCCGGCCCCCTCGGCGGCTTCTCCGGCGGAGCTTGCCGTTTCGGCGGAGTCGGGCGTGCCGGCGGCGGCCGCTCCGGCGGAGCTTGCAGTTTGCGCCGGCCCAGACGTTGCGGCGGCGACGTCGGCCGTCACGCCGGCGCTGACGTTGGCAGAAGAGCTGGGCCTACCCTGCGTCCCGGTTGCACCGGTGGTGCCACTGGCCTCGCCCGCATCGGGGCCCCCCGGCGCGGCGGCGGAACGGGGTTGTTCGCCCTCACGGCTCTTGGCTCGGCCACTTGCCGAGGACGGCGAGCGTTCGGCAAGGTGCGCGGCGAGCTTCAGGCGCTGGGCCTCCCCGCCGCTGAGCGTGGGCACGGGTTGCCCCAGGCGAATGTAGCCGAGGCCTACGTCCAGAAGCGGTTGGAGCGCCGTGAGGAGGCGGCGGGTTGCGGCGGCGGGGCGGCGCGGGTTTTGGGGAGGGGCCGCAGCCGTGGCCGCGGCGCCTCCCGTGGCGCCAGCGCTACCGGTGGCGGGGGCCTCACCCGTGGCGCCAGCGCCACCCCTGGCGCCAGCGCCACCGTTGGCGGGGCCCTCACCGTTGGCGGGGCCCTCACCGTTGGCGGCAGCGCTACCCGTGGCGCCAGCGCTACCCGTGGCGCCGGCCCCACCAGTGGCGTCGTCGCTACCCGTGGCCGCGCCCCCACCGGTGGCCGCCCCCCTAACCGTGGCGACGCCTTCCCCCGAAAACAGCGCAAACGCCTCCGCCACCGTCAGATCCAGAACATCGGCGATAGACCAGCGGCGCCCTCCCTGCTCGATCGTGATCTCGAGCACCTCCGGACGGTAGCGCGTCCCGTCGCAATCCGGACAGCGGAGATAGACGTCGCTCAGAAACTGCATCTCCACGTGCTCGAACCCGCTCCCGCCACAGGTGGGACATTGCCCGGCCTTGGAGTTGAAGCTAAACGTTCCCGCGGTATAGCCGCGCGAGCGAGCCACGGGCTCGGATGCGAAAATCCGGCGCAACGGGTCCATCACCCCCACATAGCTCGCCGGATTCGAGCGAGCAGTCTTGCCGATCGGCGCTTGATCGACCAGCACGACGTTCTCCAGCTGCTCGTGGCCGGAGAGCCCATCGTGCTCTCCGGGCGCTTCGGTCGGGCGTCCCCACTGCTTCCGCAATGCGCGGTAGAGAACGTCGGATATAAGCGTGCTCTTGCCGCTTCCGCTCACGCCGGTGATGCACGTCATCGTCCCGAGCGGGATCTCCGCATCGATTCCCCGGAGGTTGTTCGCACGGACGCCGTGCACCGTGAGCATGCCGGCTGCACCGAGAGCCCGCGGCGCGCCCGGCTCCGAGCTCCCTTCGGGCAAAGCTCCCGGAGGAGCCCCCGCAGCCATGGCCTCGTCGCGCCCGCCGTGCGGCACCACCGATCGGCGCCCGCTCAAGTAGTCGCCCGTGATCGATCCTTCATAAGCGGCAAGATCGGCCGGACTCCCTTGAAACACCACGCGCCCGCCGCTTGCTCCCGCGCCGGGCCCCAGATCGACCACCTCGTCCGCGGCGCGGATGATCTCCGGATCGTGCTCGACGATCACCAGCGTATTCCCCGCCGCGCGCAATCGGCGCAACACCTGCACGAGCCGCCCCAGATCGCGCGGATGGAGCCCGATGCTCGGCTCGTCCAACACGAACAACGTATTCACCAGCCGCGTTCCGAGCGCCGTCGTGAGGTTAATGCGCTGAACCTCGCCGCCGCTCAACGTACGCGACTGCCGATCCAGCGTGAGATACCCGAGGCCCACCTCCAGAAGGTACGAGAAGCGCGTGTTGATCTCAGCGAGCAGCAGCTCCGTCGCCTCATCGAGCGCCGAACGCGCTACCGGCCCACCCGGCCCCTTTGGACGTTCGCCGGCCGCGGGCGCCGGGCCCGGGTCCTCGGCGCGACCGACCCCGTGCAGACCGATCGACTCCGCTGCGGACTCACCTCCGTTGAGACGGACCCCAGCGTCGCTCACACCCGACATACTGCCCCCGCCATCGGCCTCGCCCTCACGCTCGAGGCCCGCGCCTCCGGACGTCGGCTCGGACGCAGGCTCGGACGTCGGCCCACCGGCCCCGGCCCGGCGCCCCTCGTCGGCCAGCTCGCGAAAGAACGCCGCCGCCTCTTCGATCGGCGCAACCTGCAGGTCGTGAATGCTGCGCCCCCGGATCCGCCAGAGGAGCGCCTCCGGCTTGAGCCGGGTCCCGCCGCACGCGGTACAGATGCGATACGCCCGGTATCGCGAGAGCTGAACGCGCACATGCATCTTGTAGCTGCGACTCTCCAGCCAGTCGAAAAAGCGCTGAACGCCGTACCAGACGCCTTCGTCCCAGTCGCCCTCGCCTTCGATGACCCAGCGTCGCTCCTCCTCCGAGAGCTCGGCCCACGGCGTGTCGACTCGCACCCCCCGGCGCCGCGCAAACCGAACCAGATCTCGCTTACACTCGTGGTAGCTCTTGCTCTCCCACGGGCGAATCGCCCCTTGGCGCAAACTGAAGCTGCCGTCCGGGATCACGAGATCGTAGTCGATCCCCATCGTCCGCCCGAACCCGCGACAGGTGTCGCACGCCCCGAGCGGCGAGTTGAACGAGAAGAGGTTCGGAACCGCATCCCGGTAGTGCGTGTCGCAATGCGGGCAGTGCAGATCGTGCGAGTACCGGCGCGCCGGCGCCAGCCCAACGCCGCCCAGCTCAGCCACGACGGCCCGGCTTTCGGCGCCGACGCCGCTTGCCGCGGCCACATCCTCCGCCACCGGATACACCCGCGCCCCCGCCGCGCCGTGGAGCATCGCCGCTTCCAGCGCCTCCACCAGCCGGCCGCGCCGATCCGGATCAAGGCGAAGCCGGTCCTGCACCGCCTCCAGCTCGTCCTCCGACTCGCCGAGCAACCGCCGGTACCCCTGCTCCGCCAGAAGCTCCCGCATGTCCGCCGCCGAACGGTTGCCGGGTACCACCACGGTAAACGTCACCACCACGCGGACCCCCGGAAGCTCCGAGAGAAGCTCGTCCGCCACCGCCTCCGGGATGTCCCGCCGAACCGGCCGCCCGCACGAGCCACAGGAGAGCTCCGCCATCCGTGCCCACAGGAGCTTCAGATGGTCGTTGAGCTCCGTCATCGTCCCCACCGTCGAGCGCGAGGTCCGCACCGGGTTCGTTTGGTCGATCGCGATCGCCGGCGGAATCCCCGCGATCTCGTCCACCGCCGGCTTGTCCATCCGGTCCAGGAACTGCCGCGTATACGCGCTAAAGGTCTCCACGTACCGCCGCTGCCCCTCCGCGTAGAGCGTATCGAAGGCGAGCGAGCTCTTCCCGCTCCCGCTCACCCCCGTCACCGCGATCAACTTGCCCACCGGCAGCTCCAAGGACACGTCGCGCAGATTGTTCTGCCGCGCCCCGCGCACCGCGATCACCTCGCCCTCGGGCACCGCCGGCGCCTCGTCACGCTCTTCCACGCGCCCTTCTGTTCCCTCTCCACTCGTTTCGTCCCACATGCAGTCGCACATCATACTCACACCCACCCGCCTCCGACTACCGCCGCCGCCCCCAGTCGCGCCCCTTCGAGCTCGCACTCTCACGCCTCCGCGCCCGCCCCTCGACCCGCCTCCCGTCGATCTCCGGTTTCCCCCCACTCTGCTCATTCTCTCAAGAACTCTGAAGAATCTGGGCGCGCCCCCGCACCGGCCCCGCACCTCATCCGGCGCAGCCCGCCTCCCCGCTCATCACCTCCGCCTCCCCCCGGGACTGCGGTTCCGCCGCGGGGTCCGGCTCTGCGGGGCTTCGGTCCCGGCGGTGCCTCCGGAGCCGCCCCGGCCGCGGCCCCTGCTCAACTCCCTCACAAGTGGCCCACCCCTCAGAAACTCCCACTGCTCCCACTCCGGAGTCCCCGCCGGGACAGCCCCGCCCCAACGCGGGCAATCGGAAACGGCCGGCGGGGAGCCCACCACTCGCGCCGCATTGCGGCCGGCGCCGGGATGGCCCGCGTTGGGGCGGGGCTCCCCTCCGATCCGTCGCGCAAGAGGAATGCAATTCCAGTGGTAGCGCAGACGCGTGGAACCTTCCTTACAAGTACCCGCGCTCCACTAAACGAAGATCTCTTCTACAAAGGCAGATCAAATGGAGAACTTCCGTGATACAAAACCATATTCTACGGTTGTATTCTCACCTAAGCTGAGCGATTCCGGCAGGTAGAAAAAAATACCTCCTTGTGGTGTAATAGGTTAGGCACCACCCAAAAACACCCAGGAGGTATGTTCAGAATGACCCCAAAAGCCGATTCCGTCAAGACCCACATCGACGCTTGCGAGACAACTGAAGACACGCTCACCGGCCGCGCCGGGCTCGCTCTGGTGAGCCGTTACCTGCGGGCAACGGGGATCACCGAGCTCCTCGCCGAGCGCTTCTCGTTCCTCAAGAAGAACCGCAAGGGTGCTGCTTTGGCGGCGATGTTCCATCAGATTCTCTGCTATTTCTTCGACGGAACCGACCTCCATCTGACCCGGTTCGACCGGCTCCGCGAAGACGAAGGATACGCCGGGGCGATCGAGACCGCGCCTGGGCACCTGGTCTCCTCGCACGCGGTCAAACGCTTCTTCGCCGCAGTCTCGGTGGTGCGCGTGTGGCTGTTCCGGCACGTGCTGAGACGGATGTTCGGCTGGCGGTTGCGCATCGAGAAGCCGGAAGTGATCTATCTGGGTATCGATACCATGGTCATGGACAACGATGACGCCGAGCAACGCGAAAAGGTTGAACCGACGTACAAGAAGGTAAAGGGATTTCAGCCGCTGCAGGTGTTCTGGAAGCGAGTGCTGGTCGACGCGATCTTGCGAAACGGTAAGGCGCACAGCAACCACGGCAACCATGTCTCGCGGACGATCGGCGAGTTGGTGCGCTACATCCGCAGCGCGTACGCTGCCGATGTGCCGATCGTCGTGGTGGCCGATACCGGGTTCTTCGACCAGAAGCTGTTCGAGTTGTGTGACCGTCTCGATGTCGGCTTTATTGTCGGCGGCAAGTTATACAAGGACATCACCGCATACGTCGAAAAGGTGCCAAAGGAGCAGTTCGCCGAGTACCGCAAAGAACGTAACGTATGGCACTACTGTGAGTTCGGCGATCGGCGGGGGAGCTGGGATCGATTTCGGCGGGCGATCTTCACAAGGCCGGTTACCGACGATGAGGGCCAAGCGCTCTTCTCCTTTGCTCGCCCGGAGACGCTCATCTATACCAATCTAGGAACAAACGCGGTAGTCACCGCCGGTCTCGCGGCGGTTCTCGGCAGCACGGAGGCAGCAACCAACCCGGAGCTCGTTATCAACGCCTATCACCTGCGTGCCCGCGACGAATTGGTGAACCGCGCCTTCAAGGAGTTCGGCAGCGAGCATTTACCGTTCAAGCGCTTTGCCCCCAATGCCGCCTACTACTACCTGATGGCGATCGCCTTCTTCCTCTTCGAATCGTTCAAGCGAGACATGGACACTCCGCAGGTGCCGATCACCTGGTACCCCACGACCTTCCGCCGGCGGTGTGTCGACATCGCCGGCAAGGT
>PWGF01000362.1 GCA_003554375.1 Spirochaetaceae bacterium | reverse complement strand
GTACGCCGGCTCCACTCCATTGCTCCTTGTTGCCGAAGATCAGGTCCTTCGAGATACCCTGACATCGCCCAACGCCTCCCGAGTAACCGGGCTGACCAACCGGCGCGCAGCATCCGCGAGTACCGCTACTCACCCCGTGCTCGCCCTGTACTCGCTGGCCGAAAGCAGCGTGGCGTCTCTGGCGCGCCTAGCGCTACTCTCGCCCAATTCAAGCTCCGGCGCCGCGCCGACGTCGCATGCTGCGGCTACGGTCCGAGCGTACACCCGCGAGGTCCGCCGTGCCGCCGCTAAATCGGCAAAAGCGCCCCCAATGTCGCCGAAAGCGGACGGGCTGCTGCTCCAGCTCCCCTTGGAAACCGAGTCAAGCGTGCGCGCCGACCTCACGTCCCTGCTCGAAGCGCTCGGGAAACTCCGCGAGCGGCGCCGCATCCGCTTCGCGCCCGCTTCCAAGTGGTCGACCGAACTGCAAAGAGCAAACGACCAACAACCACCTCCTTCAGCTCCGCACAAAGGCAAGCCACCGACGGATCGATCGGAGGCGCCACACGCTCCTCCCCCGGAGCAGGCGCTAACGAAGCCGGATCTCCGCATCTCGCCTTCGCTGGTCGTGCGGAACGAGCTGAGCGCCGACGAAGAAGGCCTCCAACGACTACGTGAAGCCGAGATTGAGCTTCCTTCTGATTCCAGGAAGCATTCGCCCGCGCCGAGCCAGCCCGACCGAGTCCGGCTCCTGCACGTGAGCGACCATGCCGTCGCGGGAGCCGGCGCTGCTACAGTGGCCCGGGTAGGCCCGGGCGCTAGGGAGGTCCTCGCCAGTATGCACGGCTCGGCACGTCTGGAGGACGAGCGCATCGGCCTTGCCTTCGACGGCGGTATCGTTTCCGCGCTGACCGACGGACGCGTTCGGTTCTCGCGCTCGTCGGCGCCCCCGCCGTACATCACGGTAAACGAAGACCGCCTGAAGTGGCCCGCTCAAAGCGCCTTCAGCTTCGAAGGGGACGACGGTCGCGGGCTCATGGTACACCACCACGTGTCGCTGCCGTTCGCTAAAGGCCTCGCGCAGGTTGAGACGGACTACTTTTTTGCCGACGAGGATCCGTGCCTCACCATCACGTTCACCGTCACCTTCCCGGAGTGTACGCCCGGACACTCGGTGTCAAAGGTTACGCCGCTGCACATCCCTCTCCTCCGACTGACCGATGGCCACGCCGGTGGGAGCCCGCGCATTAGCACACGGTATCGGGATGGAACCGGAGGCTCGCTGACGCATCCCCTCGATCGCGACCTTTGTCTCTTCGGGGACGAATTCACCTTCGAGTTTCCCACCGTTACCGTAGGATTCGCCTTCATCGACGACCCGCGTCCGCCGGCTCGCCCGTTGCACATCCACCCATTTGTAGCCCCCGACGGCACGAACGAACGCGTTTTGCTCCTTTCGGTTGGGCAACTCACCGGCCCGTTCGATTCTTCCGCGCTCTCCAAGTACGTCTTCTCCTCAGCATTTCGACTCGGAATCGACTCAGACCACGAGCTTCGATCTCCACCGGAAGCCGCCCGACGCATCGGGCGCAGAAGGTAAACGTAGCCCGGACGGTAAGGGTAGCCTAGAACGAACGGAGCCGGCCCGCGACGAACTCGCGAGTGCAACCTCCCTCCCGGACGTCCAACTCCAGCACGGCGCCCCCACGTTCGGACACACGCACAAACCGGCCCGACCATCCTCGTCCGTCGGGCTCTACGAGCATGACCCTGCGCCCGACGTACGCCAGAACCCCCTCCACCGCCGTCGGATTAAAAGGACCACGGAGGAGAACCGACAGCTCGGCCAGCAAAGGAGGAAGGAGCTCGAGCGGGTCAGTCGGCAGCTTCGCGAGGGAAGCGTATTCCGCCACCGCTACCGGCCGAGGATCGCTCGGCCGGCTGTGACTCCGATCCGCTTCACTCACCTCACGGCTTTCGGTCCAATCAAGCCCCGGCTCCTTCGGCTGCGGGTCCGGAAGAACAGGCGCTGCGTGAACGTTCAACCCGATTCCAACAATCGCCCAACCGCTCCGCCACTCCGGGAGGACCCCGCACACCTTCCCCTCGCCGAGGAGCACGTCGTTGGGCCACTTCACATGGGCCGGGACGCCGACGCGTCGCCTGAGCATCCGTGCGACCGCCAGCCCCGCTCGAATGGACAGTGTAGCGTCAGGAGGCGCTTCCAGTACGATCGAAACGAGCAACGCGCTGTCACGAGGAGCTGTCCAACTCGATCCCGCCCCCCGCCCCTCGCCCCCACTCTGGTGCCCGGCTGCTATGACTAGTCCGTGCCTGAGCGCGAGACCCCCTTGTACGCCGCTGCCGCCACGGTAGCTCGCGCCGCCCACATCGGCGGCCTCCCGGCCTGGGCCCGTCCGCCCCGCAATCAGTTCGCGCGCGACCCGCATCGTGCTGTCCACCTCCGGGAAATAGCAAACCGGCGCGTCAGCCAGCGCGTTATCGATCCGATATATCGTCATTGATTCACTCTCCACACGCGTGGCGCAATCGAAACCGCCACCAGGGCCGCCCCGCCTCAGCGGCGGAGCTCACCGGCACCCCGGGGCCCCGCGCCTCAGGGGCACAGCTCACCGGAACCCGGGGGCCCGCGCCTCAGGGGCCGAGCTCACCGGAACCCGGGGGCCCGCCCCTCAGCGGCCGAGCTCACCGCAACCCCGGGGCCCCGCCCCTCAGCGGCCGAGCTCACCCGAACCCGGGCATCGCGTCTCGATCCGCAGGGCAAACGCAGTTGGATCCGTACGGTTCGACGGCGGCGGCCGAAAGGCGTTGAACCGAGTACTCACGCGTCTCACCACACCACCAGGGGCCCTGGCGAGCGCCCACGAGCGCCCCCTCGCCGCCGCGCATCCAGGCGGGTTGTCCAACTGCGTTTGCCCTGTCTCGATCAGTCGGCAGCCTTGATCTTCTCGCCCAGACCAATCCATCATAACGCTTATGGTATCAGAGAGCCTGGAGGAGAACCCGCTTCGCCGGGGACTGGATGCCCGAAGCGCGGCCCGCCCCTACGCGATCGTGATCTTCGGCGTTACCGGCGATTTGGCCCGAAGAAAACTCATCCCCGCGCTTTATCGTCTCTTCAAGCTGGGGCTCGCCGCGGATCCGTACATCGTCGGCTTCGCCCGCCGGGACTGGGACGACGGAAGGCTCCGCCGGGAAGCAAGCGCCGCGATCGCCGCAGGCGATTCGGAGGAAGAAGAGACGAGAGCAACCTTCCTCTCCCGCATCTCCTACCTGCGCTCCAGCTTTGACGAGGCTGAAGGATACCGCGAACTCGCCCGGCGTTTGCCCCACGGTCGCCCCATCGTGTACTACCTATCCACCCCTCCGGACAAGTACCGTGACATCATTGAGCAGCTTGGCCGGCACGAGCTGCTCGACACCCAAGAGGGCCCCGAAGCGCGGGTGGTCGTGGAAAAACCGTTCGGACGTGACCTGGCTTCGGCCCGAGAGCTCAATATCACAGCTCGTCGCTACCTTCGCGAGTCACAGCTCTACCGCATCGACCACTACCTCGGCAAGGAGACCGTGCAGAATCTTCTCGTACTGCGCTTTGCCAACAGCATCTTCGAGCCGATCTGGAACAACCACTACGTTGATCACGTGCAGATCACCGTCGCCGAGCAGGTCGGAGTCGAGGGACGGGGCGGCTACTTCGATCGCGCCGGGAGCACCCGCGACATGATCCAGAACCACGTGCTCCAACTGGCAAGCCTCATTGCCATGGAGCCGCCGACCGATCTTTCCCCGGATGCGGTCCGCAGCGAGAAAGCCAAAGTCATGCGAGCGGTACACCCACTACGAGGTAACGATGCCCGCGATAACGTCGTCCTGGGCCAATACGCCGCGGGAGTCCTCGGGGGTGAGCACGTGCCCGGCTATCGGGAAGAGGATCGAGTTTCTCCCGACAGCCGAACGGATACGTTTGCCGCGGTTCGGCTGGAGCTGGCCGGGTGGCGCTGGGCCGGCGTACCGTTCTATCTCCGAACGGGCAAGCGGATGCCGCGAAAGGTGAGTGAGATCGCGGTGTCGTTCAAGCAGCCTCCCCACAACCTCTTCCCGGGCATCCCCGAGCTCCAAGATGTAGGGAACTCGCTTGTGATCCACATCCAGCCCCGGGAGGGCGCAACACTCACCGTGCGCTCGAAAATCCCCGGCTTCTCGAACGCCACCCGCCCCGTCAGCCTGGACTTCTCGTACGGGACGAGCTTCGCCGAGAGCTCGCCGGAGGCATATGAGCGACTCCTGTTGGACGCCATCGTCGGTGACTCGACCCTCTACACACGAGACGACGAAATCGAGCACGCCTGGGAGCTCGTCGACGCCATCCTTGAGGCGTTCTCGGACCAAGAGCCGGCCCGTTACGAAGCAGGCACCGCAGGCCCCCGCGAAGCGTACGAGCTTCTTCGCCGGCACGGCCGTCGCTGGAGGCGACTATGAGCGAGCGGATAGCGGAAGTCGAAGCACGCTTGGCGGAGCTGCAGCGAGCAACCTCCGGACGAGAAGCTCGCTCGCTCCTCTTCAGTCTCGTGATCGTGTCGACCCCCGAGCAGGAGAGCGAAGCACTTCAGGTGCCCGACAGCCTCCTCGGAACTCGACCGGCACGCGTCGTTCACGTTGTAGTGGGGGGCAAGGAGAACGGAGCCATCCCCAGGATGCGCTGCGTGCCCGATCAAAACGATAGAGCGCTCTGCGTGCAGGAGCTGGTCATCCCCGTACCCCCGGGGCAGGAGGTAACCTCCGGCTTCTGGATCCCGTTCACCCTACGCGATATGCCGGTCTACGGAGTATGGCTCGCCGCCGGAACGTCGAGCGCCCCGCAACTCCGCGAGTTCGCCGACCATGTCGACGCGCTCCTCGTGGATTCGGAACAGCTGACCGACGGCGTGAGCGGCGGAGCGTGCTTGGCCGCTCGTCGCGCTCCCCCCGTCGCGCTCGACCGGAGTTGGCTCCGAGTCCGAAATCTCCGGGAGCTCGCCGCCGAGCTCTTTGATCCGCCGGGGCACCGCCCGTACCTGGAAGAGCTCTCCCGCGTTACCGTCGGCGAACTCCCCGACGCCTCGATCGCGTACGTGGCAGCGTGGCTCGCCGTAGCGCTCGACCGCGATCATCTCCGCCGCACTCCGAGCGGCTGGCAAGTCGCCGGAACAGACGCGCTTGATTTCACCGTCGCCAAGTCGGCCGATCGGAAGACGGTGATCGCCTTCGAAACCCATTCTGGAGAGACGATCTCCGCCGAGCGGCTGGACGAAGGATGCCTCCGCCTCAGCGGCCCCGAGCTCGATCGCGAACGCCCGAGTCCCCGGCCGATCGGATGGATACGGACCGTAGAGATCCTCGAAGCCGCACTATTCGTGGCAAACGAATCCGCTGCCCGCTTGCGCCTGCGGGCCGCCGCTCGTCTCTGCGACGCCGAGACCACCTGAGGAGAGCGGCGCGGCGCCCCGCCTTGCACCATTCCCACGGATCGCGTATATTTATGCACTCAAAGGCATAGTTATGCTATAAGTCGCTCAAACCAGGGCGCGCCGCGCCGGCGGTCGCGCGCTGAGTCGACGGTTAACGGAGGGCCCGTGGGAGATCGTACCAAACGGTTGAGCGCCATAGAGCGGATTATCGGCACCGAGCGGGTGCGGAGCCAAGAGGAGCTTCTGCGGTTGTTGGAACAGGAAGGGTTCTCGGTAACCCAAGCCACTCTCTCCCGGGACCTGAAGCTCCTGAAAGTAGGGAAGGTCTCGGAAGGCGAGAGCGGCTACTACTACACCCTTCCGCCGGAGGCCGATTCCCGCGACGGGGAACGGAACTACATCCAGGACATCCGCCGCGGATACATGACCGTCCAGTTCAACGGGAATGTCGGTATTCTCCGCACAATCTCAGGGCACGCGGACTCGGTTGCCCTCGCCATTGACGGTCTCGAGTTCGAGGAGGTGCTGGGAACGGTCGCCGGTGACGATACGATCATCATCGTTCTCGCTCCCTCGGCCACTCCCGAGGACTTCCGAGAGACTATACGACGCCGGGTTCCCGGATTGGAGGAGTAGACAATGCGTGCTGCAGTTCTCGGAGTCAGCGGATACGGCGGCATGGGGCTTATGCGCCTGCTGTTGCGCCATCCGTCAATCACCACGGTCATCCCGGTTTCCTCCTCACAGGCGGGAGAACCGGTGCGCACTATCGACCCGGGCCTCGACGAGTCCGGCGCCGCTCGGCTCCAGGCAACCGACGGCCGGGCTGTAGACGCCGAGGCCGCCGCGAAGCACAAGCCGGACGTCGTTTTCTCGTCCCTCCCGCATCTTGCCAGCGCCCGTGCTCTCGAGCCGTTCTACGAGGGCTCCGTCGTGATCGACCTCAGCGCGGACTTTCGCCTGGACGATGCGGCCACCTTCGAGCAGGTCTACGGGGAGGCGCCGGCGCGCCCGGATCTTCTCACAGAGGCAGTATACGGACTGTCCGAGTGGAACGCGGCTGCCATTGCAGAGGCGGATCTCATCGCCAACCCCGGCTGCTACCCCACGTGCACGTTACTTCCCCTTCTGCCGCTCCTATCGGAGGAGCTAATTCGCGGACCGCTTATCGTCAATGCCCTCTCCGGAATATCCGGCGCCGGCCGGGCGGCCAAGCGCAACATGCTCTTCTGTGAGCGCTCGGAGAACATGCAAGCCTACTCTCCCGGAATGACCCACCGTCACGTAGCGGAAATAGTCCGGGGAATGGAGCTTTTCAGCTCCCGGCAGGAGATCTTCTTCACGCCGCACCTCGTTCCGATCAAGCAAGGCATGTTCGTCACCACGGTAGTGGAGCCGGCTTCGGGCGTGGACGGCGAGGCGGTCCGGCGCTCGCTCGAGCGCGCGTACAGCGACAAGCCATGTGTCAGGTTCCCCGGCCCCCGCATACCCGAGACCCGCCACGTTCGCAACAGCAACGTCTGCGCCCTCGGATACCATATCGAAGATGGACGCCTCGCGCTCTTCAGCGTCCTGGACAATCTCTACAAGGGAGCCGCCGGGCAAGCGGTGCAGAACATGAACCTCCGTTTCGGCCTCGGCGAAAGCACCGGCCTGCCCCTCGACGGCGAGTTCTAGACGAGATCGAGGAGACGTGTCTATGTCATGTACGGTGGTCAAACTAGGAGGCCGCGCCGCTGCCGTCGAGGAGCGCATCGCTGCGCTTGCCGCAGAGCTCGGGGCAAACAGCTCAGGAGAAACGGTGCTCGTGCACGGCGGCGGCGCGGAGGTCACCGAAGTCAGTGCCCGGTTCGATCTCACGGCCAGGTTCGTGGGCGGGGTTCGCATGACTACGCCCGAGGAAATGCGCGTCGTAGACATGGTCCTCCGCGGCCGCGTCAACGTCGATCTGGTGCGGCGAATCGGCCCGCGAGCGGTCGGCGTCTCGCTTGCGGACGCCGGCATGGCCCGTGCGCTCCCGGTCGGAGACGTCGAACAGAACCGGACCGCCCGAGCCGGGCACATCGACCCCCAGCTCCTCAAGGTTCTGTTGGACACCGGATACCTGCCGGTCGTCGCGCCGGTGGCTACCGGAGAAGACGGGCGAGGGGTCAACATAAACGCAGACGAGGCGGCGCTCGCCCTCGCGGAAGCGCTCGGCGCCGATCGCCTCCTCTTCCTCTCGGACACCCCGGGCATACTACAGGAGGATGAGCTCGTGCCCGTTGTCGACTCCGCGCGCGCCGAGGAGCTCATCGCGAACGGCGTCATCCAGGGAGGCATGACCGCCAAGGTCCGCGCCGCCCTCGAAGCCGTACGCCGCGGCGTGGGCGAGGTAATCATCGGAGAGTACTGCGTGCGCGGCGATCTGACTCGCATGTGCGCAGGCGAAGGGTGCACGCGTATCGTGGCCGAGGCCGACAACGCATCCGCCGGCCGGCACACCGAGTGACCCGGCGACCCCGGGGCGGCCGGCGCACGGAATCGCGGAGGGGCGCCCCGACGCGCGTCCGCCGGCCCGCACCGAAGACGGCGGAGAAGACCCGGTAACGCCGTGAGCCGGCCGGCACTCAGGGGTGGCGGAAGAGACCTGACCGCCCACGAAGCGGCCGGCGCCGGCGACAGCCGGCCGCAAATCGCCGGCCGGCACACCGAGTGACCAGGCCGCCGGAGACCACTCATAAGGAGGTGTCGAGATGAAGATGAAACGGAAAGACCCATTTCAGTACGGAGCGCCCATCGCGCGCTGCTACGCGCCCGAGCTCCTCGAGCTCACCAAAGGGAAAGGCTCCCGCGTGCGTGACGCAAGCGGGCGGTGGTACCTCGACTTTGGAGCAGGAATCGCAGTCAACGCGCTCGGATACGGCCGTCGCGACCTCGCCCGGGTCGCCGCGCGCCAGATGCGCCGGCTCATCCACACCTCCAACCTCTACACATCTCCGCCTACGGTGGCACTCGCTCGAACGCTCACCGCCTCAGGCCCGTTCGACGCCTGTTTCTTCGGCAACAGCGGCACCGAGGCCAACGAAGCAGCGCTCAAGCTCGCACGCCTCTACGCTAGCCGCACCAAAGGCCCCGGCCACGCCCGGCTCGTCTCGTTCACCAACAGCTTCCATGGCCGGACCATGGGCGCGCTCTCGGTCACCCCGACGTC
>PWGF01000241.1 GCA_003554375.1 Spirochaetaceae bacterium | reverse complement strand
GGGCACCGGGGCGTGCTTATCGGGCTCCGCTCGCGCTCCGCCCGGCACGCCCCTCGCGGGCTTCCGCTTCCCCCACCACCGGCGAAGCTGCACCAGCCTGCTCCCGGGCGGCCCGCCCTCGCCTGCGCGATGCCGCGGCGAAGGCAGCAAGAGGAGATTAGGCTTGCTAAGGTTCTCCCTCGCCTGCGCGGTGCCGCGCGCGCCGCCGGCCGTGAGAACAATCTCTGCCTCACACGCTATCCCTTCACGATCCTATCCCTTCACGGCCCCGGCGGTGATCCCGCGGACGAACACACTCTGCACTAGACTGAAGAGTATGGCTACCGGGATGGCGCTCCGTACGCCCGGTTTCACACCGGCGCCGAAATCGTTACACTCACGGCTATGGAATACCAACTACTCGGGAAAACGGGTGTAAAAGTAAGCGAGCTTTGCTTCGGAACGATGTCCTTTGCAGGGGATGCGGACAAAGAGACCTCCCGCGCCATGTTCAACGCATGTCGCGAGGCAGGGATAAACTTCTTTGACTGTGCTGACTACTACCAACACGGCGACGCCGAAGAGATACTGGGCGAGCTCATCAAGCCGTGCCGCGACGAGCTGGTCATCACAACCAAGGCCTACTTCCCCATGGGGGACCATCCGAACGCCGGCGGCGCAACGCGGTTCCACCTTGTCCGCGCCGTGGAAGCCAGCCTCCGGCGCTTGGGCACCGACCGCATAGACGTGTTTTTCGTGCACCGGTTCGATGAGAACACCGCGCTCGAGGAGACGCTGCGGGCCTTGGACGACCTGGTGCGTGGGGGGAAGCTCCTCTACCTTGGGGTCAGCAACTTCGCGGCGTGGCAGATCATGAAAGCGCTCGGCATAAGCGCGCGCGAAGGCCTTGCACCGTTGGCATGTATCCAGCCAATGTACAACCTGGTCAAGCGTCAGGCCGAGGTGGAGATCCTGCCCATGGCTCAGAGTGAAGAGCTCGGCGTTATGACGTACAGCCCTCTGGGCGCTGGCCTTCTCACTGGGAAGTACGCGCGGCGTGGGGACGAAGCGCAGGGCCGCCTTGCGGTGAACAAGCGGTACCAAACGCGCTACGGCGATGAGGCAGCGCACGAAACAGCGGAACGCTTCACCGCGTTGGCGGGAGAGCTGGGCTACAATCCGGTCTCGCTCGCGGTCCGCTGGGCCTCTACGCATCCGGCGGTCACCTGCCCCATCATCGGCGCGCGAAACGTCAAGCAGCTCCAGCCGAGCCTCCGCTCGGTCGAGATTCCGATGGACGAAGAGCTCCGCTCGCGGATCTCCTCGCTTGCCCCGGAGCCGCCTCCGGCGACCGATAGGACCGAGGAGCGGGTTGGGTTATAAGTTATCTCAATGGACGCCTTTGGTCAGGCTCCAAGCAGCAACCGCCCTTCTGGCTACCGCCGGGGTACTGAGCGCCGTTATTCCGCTCTCCGTTCCTGCAGCAGTGGGCGGCCGAGCCTTACTGGCACTTCCGGCTGTCATCGCCTCTGCCCTGATTCGCGGCAAGAGGATTTGGCCAAGCAGGGCCGGCCCGCGGCTATTGCCGGCTCTCTGTGGCGTGCTTCTCGCGATCCACTGGATGGCCTACTTCCATTCGGTGCGCGTATCGTCTGTGGCAATCGCCACCTTGACCCTCTTCACCTTTCCCGTGATGACAGCGCTTGTCGAACCGTTACTCTTCCGCGAATCGTATCGAGCTCACTCGATCGCGAACGCACTGCTTGTGCTCGTCGGAGTACTCCTTGTAAGCGAAGTGTGGGAAGCGGAACACGCCGCACTTGTCGGCGTCGGATGGGGATTGCTGTCGGCTTTCGTCTTTACGACTCGGAACCTACTGAGCCGCGCTCTGGTGAGGCAGAACGAAGACGAACAGATCATGTCGATTCAACTGCTCGTCGTGACTGTGCTCCTTGCACCTCCCCTTATAAGCGCGGAGTGGTACGCGTTCGGCGTGGGTGACTGGCTTGCGCTTCTGGCGCTCGGCGTGGCAGCGACCGGGATAGGCCACCTGTTCCTGCTTACTACGTTAGGGAAAATGGGAGCGGCTTCGGCAAGCATCGGCTTCTCACTCAATCCGGTGTACGCCTCGCTTTACGCGTTGCTATTCCTGGAGGAGATCCCGTCGATCTGGGTCACCGGAGGGGGGCTATGCATTCTTGCAGCGGTCATCCACGAGACGGTCAAAGCCGGGAAAGAAGGGCGGAGTTCCGGCGAGCCGTCCCCGGGCTCGCCGGCTGCTACTGGAGAATCCGGTGGCTGTTGAGTGTGTGGGAGCCTGCGGCCCGCAGGCGTCTATGGCTGTCTGCTCCTTACGCCCCATCCATCGCCAAAGCCCCGGCCCCAGCTCCGAGCCCTATGGGAAGGAGTGCAGGGAGGTCCGGGCACAAGCGCTTCACGAACGGGCCCCCGCTCGCCCCCGGTACCGTCAATGTGTGCCGGGTCCCGCGGTTGCCGCTCTGCCGTCTTCCTCAGAGCCCGGCTGTTCAATCAGCACAAGTCGGTCCTCAATGTATACCGCCCGTCCAGCGGTTGCCGCTTTGCCGTCTTCGTCATAGACGAGGAGGCTCAACAGGTAGTTGCCGGGGTCCACATCGTCGAGCTCAACAGTGGAGCCCGTCCCGTCGGTGAGCGCTTCCCCGTCCCCGTCAAGGAACCACCGGTACGTGAGGTCACTCGTGTCCACACCGTTCCCCGCGTTCTCGGCGTCCTCGATTGCCGCTTTGAACGCAGGGGCCCCCGTCTCGCTCTCGGCATCTTCGATCGAGACGCTGAACGAGGCGGTGAAGTCCAGATCGTGCTCGACCTCGGCCTCTAAGCTGCCGGCGCCATAGAGGTAGCCGTAGCGGTTGAGCAACTCGAGTGAGAACTCGGGGAGCTGCTCGGCGAGGGTGAGTTCCGCCGATCTGGCCCTCCTCCACGGAACCTCGACACGACTCCACCCCACCAAACCGTCGTTGTGCAGGTAGCCGGCCGAGCCGCGGACCTCTGCGGCAACGAGGTAGCTCTCCCCGGCGGGAAGCGCCTCGAAGGCGATCCCCCCTTGTTCGGCTGCATCGGCATGGAGGTCGACGATGAACCCGCGCGCGTCGTGCACGTCGATGTCGTCCAACGAGACCTCCAAGATCCCGCCGTTCGCGGACTGACCGCTCTCTCGATCCTCCGAGAGCTCCACGGCAGCGTCAAACAGACCGGACGAAACCTGCGAGAAAAGCTCCTCCGCGCGTTCCGAGCTCGCCGCAAGCTGCCGTTCCCGCACCACATAGACCGCCAGATAGTCGACACCCTCGGGAAAGTCCCCGCGCTGGTACCGGATGGGGCCGTCTTCGGCCGTTGCCGGCGCGTCGGAGACATCCCCGCGCATAGCATTCGAAGCGGAGTCGGAGAGGGCATTCTCCACGCTGATCCGCACGCCGACTGTCCCGTACTGCGCGGGCTCGAGCGAGCAGCCGGCGACCAGCCCGGCGGCCGCGAACGCGACGGCGACCAGCCCGGCGGCCAGGAACCCGGCGGCGACTTGCCGTGCGGCGACTTGCCGTGCGGCGACTTGCCGTGCGGCGACGAGCGCGCGGGTTATCACTGAACGCCGGCGGCTTCCCAAAGCGTTTACTGCTGTAGACAAGCGAACGCCTGTTCGATTCTTCATCACCGTTTCCTCCTCGTGCTCTACCCGTTCGTTGACTTATCGGGCGTGAAGGCGCCGTGCGGCTTCCCAGATCGCCGGCCAGGTGGTCAGAAGCTCCCCGTAGAGGCCGACCATCACCTTGAAGAGCCGCACGAACTCGCCTTCCTCTGTGATACCAGCGGAACGAAACTCCTCCGGGATCGGTACGCGTCGGTGTGCGATCGTGTCGTCGAGGTTCTCGATAAGCGCCTCGACATCCCGGACCCAGAGCTCGGGCGCTTGCGGGCTGCCGTTCCGCGCGGTGCGCTCGTCGAGGCACTCCTCGAGCTGCCGCGCATATCCCGCTAGGCCCCGCAACGCGCGCTCGCGCAGGAGCTCCTCGAAAAGGCGGTCTGAGTAAGCTCCTATGGCCCTGAGATGCCGCCCGATCTTTGAAAGCTCCTCACTGAGCGAGCTGTGGCTCTCGGCGTCGTGGGCGTGCCGCCCCGAGTCAAGCCATTCGCGGTCCCAGAAACGGTCCCAGGAAAGTGAGGGAGGCCGTTCGCAGCCGTCCAGGAGCGCCAACAGGTACGTGTCCGTCCTGCCACGGGCCCCCCTGAGTCGCTCCCCGTGCGCCGAAGCTCTCCCCGGCGGAGGCACATGGCGCAGCGCGGCCGGCAGATAGAGAAGGACGGCGGCCGGGTCCGCGAAGGTT
Organism: Spirochaetaceae bacterium; assembly: GCA_003554375.1. Taxonomy (GTDB): domain Bacteria; phylum Spirochaetota; class Spirochaetia; order DSM-27196; family SKKC01; genus PWGF01. The sequence goes on along the minus strand of PWGF01000241.1, from coordinate 4,343 downwards.
AGGAGCTGCGCAAAGCTACGGTCCGATGCACGCCCCACCGGGAAGAACGGAGGGACGATCCGTGCGTTATCGATCGCCGCTCCGTAGGCCATCCACGTCCCACCGCCAGTCAGGGTCGGATGCGCGCTCACCCAACAAACTCGCCGGCTCCGGCGAATCCACTCATAGGCCTCCGGATCTTCCCCGACCATCCACCACACGCGGGGGTCGGTGAGAAGAAACTGCGGAAGCCCAAACCCACCGTCCCCGTGGATACCGTACGATACGATTCGCACCCGCGCATCGGGCCGGCAGTATGTCAGAAGATCATTCGAGCCGACCGCGGAAAGATCGGGGTGTTCCCCTCCCAGCTCGTGGAGAACCTCGGCTACACTCCGGCCGATAAAGGGCTCCGCCTCTCCCACAATGTCTACCGGCCGCTCCGCGGCGTCACGAAGCCGATCTTCCGCTTCCCGCAGGAATGCGAGCTCCTGGGGACGAGCCGGGAGGAAGCGTGGCGCCGCTTTTCGGCGGCCGCCCTCCCCTTTATCACCTTCCTCGGCGTCCCGCGGCTGTCCGGCCCCCGCCGCGCGCTCCCAGGCCGGAGGACGCGCGGGCTCGGAACAGACGATATCGTCGTCGACCTGGACAACAGGCGAACCGGAGGTCGCAAGCAAACCGGCATTGCGCGCCGCCCCGGTAGTGCCGAGCGCAAGTACCTGCCGTGCCGTCTGGCCGCCGAGCGTGTCGAACGCGTCCGTCTCGAACCCCAGGGCGAACCTCAGGACGGAGCGCTCATGCGAATCCAGGCCGGCTTTATCCGCTACCTGATCCAGAAGAGCCGGCCGCGATGATCGGCTCCGGCGGAGGATCTGGATGCCCGGTACCGCGTTCAGGGGACCTCGCTGCCCCTCCGGGGCAGGCTCCTCTCCCGCGCGTGCGTCGTCAATAAGGTGAACGTGAAGCGGTGTGTCGTTATTGGGCGAGGCCGCTGCGCCCGGTCCGCCTGGCCCGTCGTTCGCGGCGATGCCCGTCGTTCCTGCTCCGCCACCCTCGGTCCGGGCCGATTCTATGGACCTCAGAAGCCGCTCGACCTCCGCGGGACGGGCCCTGGTTGGCACCACGATATCCCGAATCCGCCCGCGCTCGAGCTCCGCCTGACCCTCAGTAACTTCGCTGATACCGTTCTTCGACCGTTCTCCGTCATAGCCGAGGAGAGCACCCTGAAGCACGTGCTCGGAATAGAGGAGCCCACGGTCCCGGAGCTCTTCCAGAGTCGCGGTAAGCTCACCTCGAGTAGGCGCGCCAAGGGCTTTTGCCTCGAGCGCTCCCGCATGTGACTCCAGGGTCCGCAAGCCGCGGCAGTTGAGAAGAACTTCCGCCACGCTTCGCTCAAGAACCTCAACGTCCCCGGTTAGCCGGTTCAACACCCAGACGCGCTCGGCTCCGGCCTGGAACAGGCGGGTGGGAGCGGCGAGGAAACGTTTGCCGGCAGTTCCGGGTTGCGCCTCGCGGCGAGTTGACTTCCTGCGTATCATGGCCCGTTTCCTCTGCGTTGAGCAGTCTCCACTCCTGCCTCAGGACGCGGGCGGAGGCGCAAAGTCGAACTGCCCCTCCCCGTCTCCACGCTCGCCACCTAAGGTCTGCCAGCCGGAGCCTTCCATGTCGTCGAAGCCGGCTACTCGGTGCTGTCCTTCGAAAGTGGCCTGAAGATCTACCAGCACGTGACGTCCCGGCTCCACGGCCGCGAAGCGCTCGGGGCCGAAGAACTCGTTCTCTTGAGGATTCTGCTCGTCATCTACCGGACGTCCGAAGTATTCGCCGTCGAAGTCCAGATTCTCCGCGTCCAGAGCGAACACGAGCCCTTCGCCCTCGTCGTCATGTATAGGGTCCGCGGACAGCGCGTACAGCGTGCCGGCGTCGTAGCGGAGGTCTATTGGAGCACCCACCGTAACCTCCTGTTCGAACCAGCTCCCGAAGTCCACCCATGGGTCGAACTCAGCCAGTGGCTCCCGTGGGGGGTCATCAACCGTTGGATCAAGCTTGATGATTCTAGGAGGCTCCAAGCCTTCCACTAGATAGACATAGCCGTCACTGTCTACGCCAAGCCCGCGGGTGTGCTGCCACACCGATATTTCGCCGGCAGAAGCAACCTCAATCGGCTCATCCTCGGGATCCCCTATCTCCCATCGGTACAAGCGCTCCTGATCAGTGAGGTAGAACAGAGAGTCCGGTCCCGAGGCGTAGCCGACGGCGTGCTCCACGAACACGTTCCCGACTTCGTGGACGCGGTCGACCTCGCCCCTCGTTGACATGATGAGAATGGTCTCGGGGTCAAAATCCGTCGCCCGCGCGACAACGGCCAGCCGCCCGTACCCCGCCCAGGTGACCGAAAGAGGGTGCGTAGCGTCAATGGTCCCCTCGCCGTCGGGATGCTCGAGCGTGGTCATATCGATCTCCCGCCACGTATCCGTAGTCAGCTCGTCCAGGAGAACAATGCGCTGATTGCTCGTGTCGGCCACGGCGACCTCGGGGGGGACTACCTGGACGTCCAATGATCCGTAGTGAACTCGCCGCTCGTCGTGGATGTTCACGCTCAGCGTGTAACGTCTGGACGGCAGTGTATCGCCGAATCCTTGCAGCGCGAACTCAGTACTGCCCATAGGGCGTTCGACTGACCTCTGCAGCTCGCCATTCAAGAACCACCAAGACACCTCCGCGGACTCGCTTCCCGGGTCCACGGTTATCTCCTCAGCGGCAAGACCTTCGGAAATCTGGAGCAAGCCCGCGTTCGAATCGAATCCGTCGTCGGCTGACTGGAAGTCGAGTCGCTCAGGTCGGACATCGAGGGCAGTCTCAACCGATAGCTCCAGATCGCCGTCTCCGAAAATGTCTTCGACGGTAATCTGGGTGCCGGCGTTGCTTGTCTCGCCGTTGACGATCTGCGCGGCAGTGGCAACGCCCCAGAGGGTCTCGCTCTCGCCGGTTTCGGCGCCTTCCGGGATAGCTCGCAGCTGCAACGCCAGCGTATACATCCCGGCAGGATACTCTTGGCTCAGCTCGGCCTCGACGACGTCACCGTTAGAGTGGCTCTCGAACTCGTCGGCGAGCTCGAACGGCTCCTCCCCGCTGTCCGGAACGCCGAGCTGACCGGTGAGCTCCAAGTCCCGGTAACCTTCGAGAATACCTTCCACGGGATACGAGATATCGAGTTGAAGAGTGCCGTACCCGTCAACCGGACGCACCGTAATCTGAGCCGAGACGGTTTGTTCAGGCACAATGCTTACGGTGGTAGTTCCCCGCCCGATCGGCTCACCTCCGTCGTCCACGCCTTCCACCGTGATCGTCCAGATGCCAATGACAAGCCCCGGTATCTCGACCTCTCCCGCTCCGTTGCCAAGCTCCGCAACGTCGATCGGGTCCTCCTCGAAGTCCTGCTCCATAGGCCCCTGACCCGACACGATGAGCTCGCTCAGTTCTCCTTCGAGATCGATGCCGGGCTCGACCGGATCGGTGAGCGACGCGCGAAGTGATCCGCTCGTCTCCTGTCCAAAACCGAACGAGAGCTGGAGCGAACCGTGTGCGTCCGCCGATGCTCGTTCCGCGTCTGAGTCCCCCGGCGTGCTGTCGGCGCCCCCCATCATGTCGGCGCACCCGGCCACCGCAACGGCTGAAGCCAGAAGCAGAGCGAGCGTACGTCCTATCCTTCTCACTGTATATACCTCCCTCACAATGTATAAAGGTTAGTAAAAAACTAAGGTATCACCAGGCTGTTGAAATTACAACTTCGGAGGTACAAAAACGGGATGAATATAGGAACTGTTTGCTTCAGTTATCGATCGGGCACAGAAGCCCTTGTTCACGTATATCTTCGAGCCGGGCGGGCCCGATTCCGGGTACGCGCGTGAGGTCGTCGATCGAGTCGAACGGCCGGAGCTCCACGATCTCCTGAGCGCGCGCCTCGCCGATGTGGATGATCTCGGTTAGCTCCTCAGGGCCGGCGCTGTTTATGTCGATGCATGCCTGCTCCGCCAGGGCGGCAGGCGCAGCGTCGCCGGGGCCGGTCTCGAGCACTATGTCGATCTCCGTGCCGTCGCTCTCGATGACCACCGTACCGTGAAGATCGGTCCCGTAGATTTGCTCCTCCGCGACAGCGCTGCTCACGCGGGCGATCGCTTCGTCGTGCGGATGCCCGTAGCGGTTGTCCGCTCCGGCCTGGTAGACCGCTACCTCCGGCGCAACCGCTTTCACGAACTCCCCGCTGGAGGAGGTGGCCGAGCCGTGGTGGCCCATCTTGAGTACGGTCGAATCGAGCTCGCCGCCGTAGCGCTCGACGAGGGAGCGTTCCACATCGGCTTCCGCAT
>PWGF01000471.1 GCA_003554375.1 Spirochaetaceae bacterium | reverse complement strand
GGGCGGCGGCGCGCCGTGGGGCGGCGGCGCGCTCAATCGAACTGGAGGCCGCCGTTGAGGTCTACGACTTCACCGGTGATGAAGCCGGCGTTGGGCGAGGCCAGGAACCGGACGACGTGCGCGAACTCTTCGGGCTCGCAGTAGCGCTTGACGGGGATCTTCTGCACCACGGCTTGGCGTTGCTCGGCGGTCAGCTGCTCGCTCACCATGGGAGTGCGCACGTAGGCGGGCGCGATCGCGTTTACGGTGATGCCGGAGTCGGCGGTCTCGGCGGCAACTGAAAACGTGAGGGCGATCATGGCGCCTTTGGATACGGAGTACGTGGTCCCGGCGGTGATCCCTCCGCACTTGGCGGCGAACGAGCTGACGTTGATGATGCGGCCCCAGCCGTTCGCTTTCATCGCGGGCACACATGCCTGGGTGAGGAAGAAGGCGCTATCGAGGTTCGTGGCCATGACGCGGCGCCACTCGTCGGACGTGGTACTCATGAGCTTGTTGTTGGAGAGAACGCCGGCGTTGTTGACCAGGATATCGATGGTTCCGAAGTGATCCCGGACCTCGCGTACGGCTTCACGGCAGGCGTCCTCGTCGGAGACGTCGAAGACGGTGATGAAGGTCTCCACGGGCAGCTCTTGGGCAAGCTCCTCCAGGGGTTCGCGCTTGAGGTCTGCCAGGACGAGCCGTATGCCGTCACTTGCCAGTCCGCGGGCGGCGGCCGATCCCATCGTGCCGGCGGCGCCGGTGATCAATGCTGTTCTGATTTGGTCCATGCGTTGTCCTCCTTCACGGGGTGGGTTGGCCGGTGCCGGCGGGGTTGGTGGCGGTGGCTTCGGGTGTGGGGCCCTCGGGGTTGCTGGCTTCGGAGTTAGGGCCTTCGGGCTCGGCGGCTTTCGCGTTTGTGCCGCTGGGCTCGGCGCCTGTCGGGTTTGTGTCGGTGGGCTCCGTGCCGCTCGGCTGCTTGAGTTTCTGGATGAACCGGCTGTTTCGGCGGGAGCGGAACTCGTCGCTTCCGGAGCTGGACCACGCATAGAGCCCTCGCCCACTCTTTGTCCCGAGATTTCCCGCTTCTATGTTGTCCAGGAGAATCTTCTGAGGCTCGGGGGCATTGCAGAGGGTGGGATAGAGGTAACCCTGGACTTTCTGGTGAAGATCCAGCCCGCACGAATCGAAGTATTCCATCGGCCCCACGGCCGAGAAGCGGGGGCCGAAGCTGTTGAGAACGACGCGATCTATGTCGTCGGGCGATGCTACGCCCTCTTCGATGAGGTACAAGGCTTCGCGGTACAGCGCGTGCTGCAGCCGGTTTCCAATGTGACCGGCAATGTCCTTCTTGAGGAAGACCGGTACTTTCCCGAGCTCCGTGAGGAACGTCCCGATCGTCTCCCGGGCCTCCGGGGCAAGCGCCCGGTGGGGCACGATCTCAACGAGCGGCACAAGGTACGGCGGGTTCCAGAAGTGCGTTACCGCCATGCGACTCGGGTCACGCAGAGGCTCGGCTATGTCGTGCGGGGACAGGCCGGAGGTACTGGAGCACAAGAGGGCGTCGGACCGAGCGTGTCGGTCGAGCTTCTGAAAGATCGACTGCTTGATCGCGACGTCCTCCAGGACGGCCTCGAAGACGATCTCTGCGTCGCGGACACCCTCAGCATAGTCGGTCGTACTCGAGAGGCTTTCGATTGCTCGGCCTGCCTGGTCTTCCGACACGATGCCGGCAGCTTGAAGCTCCGAGATGTCGCGTTGAACCGCCTCCCGTCCGGCTTCAAGATCGTTCTCGTCCATCCCCATCAAAGTGACTGCTATTCCATGGGTTAGGAGGACGGTAGCAATGTCGGGCCCGATCATGCCGCATCCGATGACGGTGGCATGTTTCACAGGGGAGTGTTCTGTTCTTCTGTTCATGGTCTCTCATCTCCTATAACCGTGGAGTCACGGGGGTCAAAATCGGCGAGCGGCGGGCCGGAAGACCCGCCGCTTCCGCGGCAGCGCGGGCGCGCGGCGCATGCCGGCGCTATCAAGAGTGGCTCCGGGCGGCGGCAAACCGCACCCCCGCAGCTGCGCCGGCGCGCCGGCAGGCGGCAGTGCGGCAGCGCGGGCGCGCGGCCCGGCGAGCCGGGTTGCCTGCACAACGGCCCTACAGGAACGCCTTGAAGGGAACGTTGGGCTCGTTGGTGAAGTAATCGAAGGGCCGCCCCTGAGGGTAGCGATACCACATGCGATCTTTGTCGGTCGGCCACTCGTAACGCGCACCGGTCTTCCACAAGAACAAGCTGAACGGCAGATGCTCGCGATTGAACTCCCACAGCATGGCCAGCTCATGGTCGTCCGGAAGCTGATTCGTCCACGTGTCGTGGTGGAACGGAATCAGGACTTTGGTGCCAAGGTTTTCTCCGATCCGGAGGCAGTCCGAGGCGGGCACCTTGTCCATGTTTCCGGGTGGATTGATGCCGTAGGAGACGAGCGCGACGTCGATGTCGTAATCCTTGCCGTGCTTGTAGTAGTAGTTCGAGTAGTGAGAGTCTCCCGAGTCGTAGATCGTGCCCGCCGGAGTCTGGATGACGAAGTTGACCGCGCGCTCATCCATGTCCACCGGCATCTGGTTGCGCAGATCACCGGAAGGGGGTTCGGTTATCAACGCGGTGCGGTCGAACGACTCGACCGCATAGATGGTCGTGTCCTTGATTTTGTACGTGTCACCGGGGCTCATCTCGACGCAGCGCTCCCGGGGGACGCCCCATCCGACCCACTTCTCCACGCAGAGCTTGGGGCCGACGAACGGTGCATCCGTGTTCTGAAGAACCGCCGCGGCCACGTACGGACAGATATGGTCGTCGTGGATATGGGTGGCGAAAAGCGCATCGATGTCGTTGATCTTGCCGACCGCAAACGGGTCTATGACCATCGGATAGGCTCGGAGATTCCACGGAAAGGCGCGACCGCCGGTCATCCGCGTCATCTGGAAATCTTTGGTCTCTTCGAACGGGGGATCTTGCTTGGTCGAGCGGCCCCGTCCGGCCCAGAAATCGACGGCGAAGCTTGCGCCCCCTTCGCTCTTGATCCAAAGCCCGGTCGTGCCGAGCCACCACATGGCGAAGGTGCCCGGAGCCACCTCATGTTGGGCGATCTCCTCGTTGAGCCAGGTTCCCCATTCAGGGAACACGTCCTGTAGCCAGCTGTCACGGCTTATCCTATTTGCATCCGGTCCGCTCATAGCGGTCCTCCTTCTTGAAGTAGATAATTATGGTGCGGCTCATTTCTCTTATCCTTTCACTGCTCCCGCGGTCAGGCCGCTGATGAGGCTTCTTGCCGCGAAGAACGTGAAGAGAAAGGCAGGAACCGCTATGATTGTAGCGATGGCGGTAATCGGTCCCCATTGCACTCCGACGTCGGTGATGTAGTTGGACACGGCAACCGGCAGCGTTCGGGTGAAACGATCGGTGAGCGCAAGGCCCAGGACAAACTCGTTCCACGCCAGCCGGAACGTGAATATCGCGGCCACCGACATACCGGGGGCTACCAGGGGCAACATAATCCGGGAGAAGATTGTGAGCTCCGGGCATCCGTCGATCTCGGCCGATTGCTCAAGCTCCCGCGGGATATCCATCATGAACGCCCGTATGATCCAAATATTGAACGCCAGGTTCAGGGCTACGTAGACCAGGATCAGCCCGATCCTCGTGTTGATAAGGCCAAGCGAGTTCCACAGAAGAAACACCGGAACCAGAAGGATCACCTCGGGAATCATTTTGAGTATGAGCGTCAGCGCGAGGAAAACGCCGCCGCCCCGTATTTGGAAACGGACCAGACCGTAGGAGGCCAATGCGGCAATCAATACGCTACCCAATGTTGCCCCCAACGCGACAGTCAGGCTGTTGAAGAAGAAGCGTACGAAGTTCGCCTGGAAGAGCACGATCTGGTAGCTGCCGAGAGTAGGTATGAAAGTCCAGTGGGGCGGGATGGCAAATGCCAGTACGCGCGGTTTGAGCGATGTGGTGATCATGAGGTAGATGGGGAACAGCACGACGAGAGCTCCGACGATTATGAACGCATACCGCATTCCCCGGATCACGAGCTTCCGTGTGTGCGCCTTGAGGATCGGTTGGCGTGGCTTGCGGGCCTCTTCGGAGGTCTCTGGTTTCTCATGGGATGTCGATGCTTGGGTACCCATATATTGCCCTCCCTACCTGCGCTCGGATCGAAGAGTTCGAATTGCAAGAGTCGCCGAGAGTATCAGCAGAATGCCCAGCAGAATGACTGCTACCGCTGATGCGCGACCTAACCGTTGAGCTGTAAAGGCGGTCTTGTAGAGGTGCAACGAGAGTACCTCTGTGGAAACGCCGGGGCCGCCGTAGGTCATGACGAAGATGACGACGAGCGCCCGGAACGCGTCGATCAGTCTGAGGATTGCCGCTACCAACAGCACCGAGCCGATCATCGGTAACTTGATGTGAAACAGGTTCTGCAGGTAGCTACAACCGTCTACGATACCGGCTTCGGTAAGGTCCTTCGGCACACTCTGGAGTCCGGCGAGCACGATGAGAAAGACGAACGGAGTCCATTGCCACACGTCCGCAATTATGATCGAGGGGAGCGCCATCCCCGGATCGCTGAGCCACATGACCGGGTCGGCTCCCAGCGTCTGGAGGAAGTAGTTCAGGATTCCGTAGGACGGGTGGTACATAAAGCGCCATACGAGCCCAACCACGACCGGAGCGATCATGATCGGCAGGACGAAGAGCGTGCGGAACAATCGCAGCCCTTTCAGTTTCTCGTCCTCCATCAGAAGCGCGAGCGCAAGCCCGACGACCATTTCGAGCGCTACCACACTGCCTACAAAGGTGAGCGTCACCCGAATACTGTTGCGGAAGTGCGGGCTGGCAAAGAGGTGCCGGAAGTTATCGAGCCCAACGAACGTGGGATCTGCGCCGACGGCGAAGTCACGCATGCTGTAGGAGAAGAAGCTCAAACGGACCCCGGAGAAAACCGGATACAGAAGGATCAGCGCGATGACGACAAACGCGGGGGTAAGAAACAACCATGGAGTCACGGAGCTACGCGTGGAAACTGACGGCATTTGGGACCTCCAATTCTCTCCGAAAGCGGTCTGTCTCGAGAGGGCACCGGCCCGGCCGGACGATAGGCGGCCTGAACCGGTGCCCGTAAGCCGTTCTTACTTAGTCGTAATAGCCCGCTTCTTCCATGATCGATCGGATACGAGGCTCTACCTCTTCCATGGCCTCTCGGGGCTCCTTGGCTCCGGTAAGCACCTCATTGACACCGATACCGATTTCTTGGTTAATCTCACCCCATTCAGGAATGATGGGGCGCCAGTCCGGGGTTGCGTAATCGACTTGTTCCCTCAGGACTACATACTCCGGGAACATCTGTTGCATCTCAGGATCTTCCATCGTTGAGTAACGCACCGGACCGGCCCCCTTCATTGCCGCCCGCCGCTCGATTTCCGGGCTGGTGAGCCACTGCATTAGAAGGAACGCAGCCTCGGGATTTTGCGCATTGGAAGGGATCATGAGCCCGAAGCCACCGGTCTGTGACAGAGCGCTCGCAGGGCCTTCCGGGTGACGCGCAAACGCTACCTCGTCCACGATTTGCGATCGGTCCGGATCGCGCGCAGGGCCGGCGATTACCGAAGCATCCAGGTACATGGCCGTGTCTCCCTGCAGGAACGCATTGAACTGGCCGTCCTGGTCGAATCCGGTCATTCCGGGCGGGCCGTACTCGATCATTTTCTGCATGAACTCGAGCGTGGCAATCGACTCGTCGCTCGCAACGGTCGGCTCCCAATTCTCATCGAATACCGAAGCACCAAAGGGAGAGGCGTGCATCAGCCAAGAATGGGTTGCCTGGTGCCCTGAGGCACCGCGCATGGCGAGCCCATAGATCCCGTCCACTTCCTCCGCAAAGTACCGCGACACTTCTACCAGCTCATCGTAGGTTTGCGGTACATCGATGCCGTGCTCTTCGAAGAGGTCTGCCCGGTATCCGAGCAAGCTTGTCTCGGCGCCCAGCGGCACACCGTAGAGCTCCGCACCTTCGCCGCCGAGGTACGGCTTGTCTCCGCCGACCATACCCGTGTTCTCGACATACGCGTCTACCAGGTCATCGAAATCGTAACCCGGCATGGTCAACCCTTCTTCGTCGAAGAACGGTGCCAAGGGCCGAACAAGTCCCGGTTCAGCGTACTCGAGCTTCCACATAACGACCGCCGCGATCAGGTCATAGTCACCCCGCGGCTTACTCATTTCCAACAGCTGCGCGTCGTTGAGCCGCATGTAGGCAACTTGATCCAGCTCTACGTTAATGCCGGTCAGCTCTTCGAACTCCGGGATCAGCTCAACCGCCGCATCATAGGCGACGTGCGACGGGAAACTCGCCACGACGGTTTCCCCTTCAAACGCCCGCCAGTCAAACTCATCCGGCGCTTCAAGCCCGGGACCGACAGCTTCTTCTTCTGCTTGGCCGGCGGCCCAGAGCCCTCCTGCGACCAGCGTGCACATGACGACTATGGACAACAGGGTCCAAATCTTACGGAACATCATAGCCCTCCTTAAAGGCGTGAAGATTGGTCGCTCCGCCCAACGGGCGAACCTGCGACCAAGTGACATCTCAGTTTCTTGCGGGCGGTTGCCCGCCTCTCGTTGTGCTCTTGAACACGGCACGTGCCGGGTTGCTCCAAAAAGCTCCCGCCTTGGAAGGCAGACCGCGGGCCTACGTCGTGTAGCCTGACAGGGATAGCTCCAGAAAGGCACGGATTCCGGCGCGCAGGCACCAGGCGGACCGGTTTCACGTGGGCCTCCCGTCGGTGCCGGGTGAGCGGCCGACCCCGGACGCTACTGTGGTGGAGTCTTCCGGGCTCGACTCCGAGTCACGGTACCGTGCGCGGAACTCCCTGTCGATGCGGTAGTGTTCCGCGATGGCGTTCCGAGCCGCTTCTTCGTCACGCGCGAGGATGGCGTCGAGAATAGCCCGGTGTTCGCCTGCAACCTGGTGAAATCGCCTGACGAGTGTTTCCGCGGGGATTTCCTTCTCCAACTCCGCGAAGAGCCCGATTGCTTGCGAGGTGAGTAGCGAGATGAACGACTTCAGAGCCGGATTCTTGGAGAGCTCCGCGATCTTGAGATGAAAAACGAGGTCTTCGTCGAACCGTCTCTCCTGCTCCTCGATCTTCGCCGCTACGTCCCGATGGACTTCCGCCAGCTCCTGCAGCTCTTCATCGGTGGCATGCCGGCACGCTTGCTCGGCAGCATATGCATCCAAGACCTGGCGAACTTCCATGAGCGACTCGAGATGGTGGGATTCCAAGGTTATGATGTTTGCCAACAGCCCTTGAAGAGCGTCAAAGCCGATTGCTGCAACGTATGTGCCGCTCTGCGGTACCGTGCGGAGGATGCCGTAGCTCTCCAAGTAGCGAAATGCCCGGCTGATGACCCCGCGCTTTATCCCGGTGCTTTCCTCGAGCCGTTTCTCCGACGGCAAGCGATCACCCGGCTTGAGGACCTCATCGCGAAGCATGTTCCGGACCTGCTGGATAATCCGGTCCACCGGCGCGGTGGTGTCTACGCGCTTCAGCTCCTCGATTACTTGAAGCTCCCGATTCCCGTCCGATGCCATGTCCTCCGCCTTCTTCCGCCCTGCGTACCGCGGCCGGGTCCCGACCGCACCTACAGGCTGAACCAGCCCATCTCCAATCACCCGGCAACAGCCGGCAGCCGACTGAGACCAGCCGGCCACTGACTACCAACTACCAACTACCAACTACCAACTACCAGGCAGTTGTGATATGCTTTAATAATAGCACGTCCTGGGACGGTGTCAATACTGAATTCGCGGAAATCGCGAAAGATGAGGAGAAACAATATGACGACACGCTACATCTGGCCCCAGAAAGCCGAACCACAGGCGGCGCTCGGCGACACGAAGGGCGCCCGCGAGAGCGGCGAGGTAGGCGAGCAGGTCCTCCCGGAAATCACCGAAGATCAGCTGCGGGAGGAGGTGCACCGGTTTCTGGAGGAGCTGGGCCCGCGGGGCCGGGTCGCCGCGGTGCCTCCGGATATCACACGTTTCCACTCGCGGTCGGGCCGAATTACGGAGCTGGCGTGGGAGCACTACGGATCCGCTCTGACCGACGTCCTGCCGGCGATCGGGACGCACGTTCCGTTGAGCCGGGAAGAACGAGAGCACATGTACCCGGGAGTGCCGGCGGAGCTCTTCCGCGTCCACGACTGGAGGACTGAGGTAGACACCCTTGGAACGGTTCCGGGCGAGAAGGTACGAGAGATCACCGGCGACCTTGCGGATTTCGGCTGGCCCGCTGAGATAAGCAGCCGTCTCTCCCGCGGCGGGCATGACTTGATTCTGTCCATCGGACAGGTTGTCCCGCATGAAGTGATCGGAATGGCCAACTACAACAAGAATCTCTTTGTCGGCACCGGCGGCTACGAGTGCATCAGCAAGAGCCACTACATCAGCGCCCTCTACGGCATCGAGCGCGTACTGGGCCGCGCCAACAACCCGGTGCGGAGCCTGATGAACTACGCCGAGAAGGAGTTTGCAAGCCATCTCCCGATCGTCTACATCATGACGGTTATCGGGACGCGCCCCGACGGCTCCACATATATACGCGGACTCTTCATGGGGGATCAGCCCGACTGCTTTGAGCTGGCCGCCCGGTGTTCT
>PWGF01000086.1 GCA_003554375.1 Spirochaetaceae bacterium | reverse complement strand
TCGGCGCGGCATGGTAGCGCGAACGTGCGTAGGTCGGCGATCGGGCGCCGCTGCGGCCCGGATCCGCTTCGCCGGCACGGTCCGCGGTCTCCTTCGTGCGGAATCGCTCAGATTAGGTGGAAGCAAGCGTAGTCGGCTTGGTGCCGCTGACCCTTTTCGGGGGCGTGCAGCTTGGGGGAGGCATCACCCACCGCGGAGAGCCGACCGTACGGATCGGTTACATGAGCGGCGTGTTCCCGCTCGATTGAGGTGCGAGGGCCAGGCGTCGGCGGCTGTTTGACCTTAGTTCGGGCGGACGGGAGCAAGTTGGGGGACGGACGGGAGCAGTTGCTACCCGAAGAAAAAACCCAAACAAGGGGGGTGAAGAATGAAGAAAACGTATTGCCTCGCAGGACTCATACTGCTTGCCGCAGTGCTCGTTTTGTCCGGATGTATGACGACGTTCGCATCGGAGAGCGGACAGTTGGCTTACGGGGAGATTGACGGCAACGTAGAAGGACAGATCTCGGAGTCCGAGACGTTCATGTACATCATCCATACCGAGCTGATTACCTTGGGTGACAAGTACTGGGAGAACGTGGACTTGATGATCGAGCCGGCACTCCGGCAACACGGGGCCAACGCTGTAACCGATCTACGGATCAACTACGGCTTCACGACTATGGACTACATCCTATCCGCGTTTGTCCCGTTCGTCAGCTGGGGAACGATCGAAGTAGAAGGTACTGCGGTTAGCCAATAGGAAACGCGGCATCGAGTTCAATGCCGGCGCGCGCCGCGCACGAGCAGAGCCGGGCCGGCGAAGATAGCCAGATCGATATGAAGCTCTGCCTTCCGTCCGTGTCCTTTTTCAGCCCCGGTCAACCGTTTGATCGGGGCGCTGCATCAGTTCTTCGAATCGGCGTGCCAAGAGCCATTGAGCGCACGCTTCCGTGGGTACCGCTCATCACTCCCCGATCAACCCGCGAATTCGGTCGTCCAGCTGGTCCTGATCCTTGGCAAACGCTTCTAGCCCGGCAATGCTGAAAAGTGCATCGAGGCCGATATCACCGGCTATGAGAGAGTCCTTCCAGCGGTGGAAATCGGGAAGCTTTCCGTCCTCTCGGATGCGCCGGCGATCCGCCTCGCTCAGCTCCGGGAAGAGCGTTGCGAGCCCGCGACGGCGAGCTCGCTGCGCCAGCTCTTCGCCGTCGGCGGGTAGGTCCACGTCCAGCTCTTCCGCAACGCGGTATTCGGCATCGTCTACTCTCCAGAGCTCCGCGAGCCCGAGCTCCGAGACGAGCTCATCTCTAACCAATTGCACAGGGACATCTTCCGAGCTTCGGTCTGAGAAATCCGAGGGAAGCACGCTCCGCGCCTCGCGCGCCACAGGGATGGGCATCGTCATAACGTCAACCCCGGCAAGGGTGCGAACCTGAGTGGCGCTCCGCATGCTTGCGGCAATCTGGTAGGTGGGGTTTCCATTCCGTTCCGATACCGCTCGCAGCGCCTGCTGCGAAGCGATCGTGGCCTTCTCACCCACGTTCTCGCCGCTTCCCAGGCCGTATTGCTTGACGAAGGCGCCGAGGCGCCCGAGGAAGACGTTGCAGTAGCTGGGCCTGGCGATGGTCGCGGCCAACACGTTCTGCCGTGCGGAGAAGCCAAGGGTCAGATTCACACGAACTCCTCGACGGCCCAGCTCCCGCGCGCCTAGCAGGCCGGCAGCGGTGAGCGGAACCTTCACCAGGAACCGCTCGGGGCAGATCTCGTGGATCCGTTCTCCGTAGGACACAATGCCGTCGATGTCGTGACTGAGCGCAGTGTGAAGCTCTATACTCACGTCCGCGCCGAATTCTTGCACCAATCTGAGGCCGTGGCGCACGTTTACAACGAAAGCGACCTCGTGGACTCTCGCTGCGGAGTCCAAGTCGGCAAGCAAGCGATTCGCTTCTCCGATCAGCTCGTCATAGATGCCCTTTTGGATTTCCGCGTTGAGCAGGGTGTTGTTCGTGGTGAGCGCACTCATCTCCGCGCTCCATAGCTCGCCGGCTGCGTTCAAGTCTCCGGTATCAAGCCAGACGTGGGTGCCGGTGCTTCGGAGGTTACTCCAGAACGTGTCGCCCGAAAACATCCGTGGTTCTACGGTTAGGTCGACGTCACGGCGCACAAAATCGCGTATCTGCTCTCGGTATGCCTGGGTATCTCCGACCATAGGGTTGCCTCGGGGTCTCCTTCGGTGTCCCGGACTTGGGACTCTCGTGCGGCGCGGCCCATATAGCCGCGTCCGTACCTCGTGTCGGCATGGCGGATGGTTTTCGGGTGTGCACCGGATCGCCCGCCGATATGATCCTACTATGGTGGGGAGGAGGGCTCCGGTCAAGGGGATGCTCCAACGGAGCGGTGTGCTTGCTTGAACGGACTCTCGCCGCCGCCGAGTAACCGGGTTAGTTGAAATGCGTTTTCCCAGCATTCAGTTGACTCCGGAAGAGCGGCTTAGTAGGTTTCTTTCGCAATGGCAAAACGGAGGCGTGACCGGTTCTTGCGAAAGAACTGTGAGTGTAACGCATTTGCAGATAGTTCGCCAGGAAATGAAGCTGAAGGTCTATGGTTGGCGGATAACCGGCCCCCGGCGTGCCGATTCCATGCCGTTCGAACGAGCGGGTGTTTTCGCCGAGTTGCAGGCGCGTTGGCTCTATTCGTAGTGGCGGCGCTTGTCGTGCTTCCGGCGACTACTGGGTGCGACGGTCGTCCGACCGCCGAAAGCGGTACCGATGGCGCCGACGACAACGTTTTCGCGGACGCCGGCCACGATGCTGCGGGTGCGCGGGCCGCGGAGACAGGGTACGAGGGAGCCACCCCGACCCTAGCGGTGGAGACCGTCGAGCTTACCGAAGGCCGCATCTGCGGCAATCTCCGGGTCTCAGGACGAGTGTCCGGGGTCCGGGAAGCGAATATCGTGTCGGAAACGCAGGGACGCGTCGAGTCGGTCGAGTTCGATCTCGGTGCGCGCGTAGAGCGGGGCGATGTGCTTGTTCGCATGGACGACCGCGTGGAGGCGGCGGCGCTCGAGCAAGCGCGCGAGCAGCTGGAGGCGGCGCGCGCGGATCTGGGGTCGCTGGAGCGGCGTGCCGACAGCGGGAGCGTTTCCCGCTCCGATCTCACGAATGCTCGAGCCGCGGCACGGGGGACGGAGAGTAACTATGAGCAGGCTCGGCGCACCTACAGCAATAGGACCATTGTCGCCCCGTTCTCCGGCCGCGTGGCGGTAAAAGAAGCGGCTGCAAGTGAAGGGAATTACCTGAACGCAGGCACCCGCGTGGCGCGGATCGTGGACATGGAGCGGTTGCGCCTGGAAGCGCCGGTTGGGGCTCGCAACGTGCGTAATGTGACGGTAGGAGCGTCCGCTACCATAGAGCTTCCGGCTTGCGACGGTCCGGTTTTCGCGGAGGTCGTTGCGATTGCCGCGGGGAGCGATGCGGATACGGGAAGCTTCATCGTGGCTCTCGAATGGGAGAACAGCTGTGGCGACGCCGTGCGGAGCGGCATGGCCGCAACCGCCGAGATCGAGTGCCCGGTTGCTCGGGGAGGTATCGTACTGCCCACGGCTGCCCTGGGAGCCGGCGGCGAGGGCCTCGCCGTCTTTGTCGTCGAAGACGGCCGGGTTTCACAACGCGAGGTAGAACTGCGGGCACGGCTGGGGGCGCGTGCCATCGTCGAGACAGGCGTGGAACTCGGAGAGGAGGTTGTGATCTCGGCGGTATCCCGGCTCCGCGACGGCGATCCGGTGCGGGCTACGCGCATCGGTGAAAGCGGGGAACTTCAGTGAGCCTCGGTGAGTTTTCGGTCCGGAACTCAGTGCTCGTGAACATCGTGATAGTTCTGGTGCTCGTGCTCGGGGCTTTCAGCGTCCTGCGATTGCCGCAGGAGCAGTTCGCCGAGGTCCCTTTCTATTTCATTAACATTTCTGTTCCCTATCCGGGGGTATCGGCGGAGGACGTCGAAGAGTCGGTGACCCGCGTCGTCGAAAACGAGATGCAGGGGGTCGACCGGCTCGACACCTACACCTCGCTGACGCAAGATGGGCTCGCCTCGATTACCTTGGAGTTCGAGGAGGACATTTCCGGCCGCGAGTTCGACCGGGTCTTTCAGGACGTGCGCAACCGCTTTCAGCGCCTGGCTCTCCCGGACGGGGTAGGGCAGGAACGGATCGAGGAGTTCAGCTCCAACGACTTCCTCCCGGTGATCGAGGTCGTGCTTCACGGGGGCGGCGTGGACTACGATACGCTCAACCGCACCGCGGAGCATCTGGTCGACCGCTGCGGCACCATCCCCGACGTTTCGGGCGTGGAGTTGATCGGTTCACGCGAGCGCACCGTGTTCGTGGAAGCCGATCCCGGCCTCATGGAGAGCTACGGCGTCACCATCGGAGAGCTCGTCCAAGCGATTCGGGACCGGAACACGACGGTGCCGGGCGGGAGCCTCACGACGCCGACGCGCCGCTTTCTCTTGCGCACGATCGGAGACGTAGAAGAAGCGCGCCGGCTCGAGGAGGTGGTCGTGCGGGCCGCCGGAGGCACCGGCGGCGCCGGAAGCGCAGAAGGCTCCACCGGGAGGCCGGGACTCCTCTACCTCTCGGACCTGGCTCGGGTCGTCGAGGGGTACGACGCAGATGGGGTGGCTGCCCGTTTCAACGGGGAGCAAGCCATATCCATCAGAGTGGCCAAGGTGCCCGGCGGCTCGAGCGTGGACATCGTGGAAGAGGTTCGCGAACGCGTTGCCCAGTATGACGAGCGCGTTATCCCCGACGGAATATCGGTCTCGTTCATCAACGATTCCACCGTGCAGATTCGCGACTCGATCGACGTACTCGTGAACAACGCGATTATCGGCTTAGTGCTCCTCGTCGCCATTCTGCTCGTGTTCGTAGGCGTTCGGAATGCGCTCATGACGGGCCTGGGTATCCCGGTCACTTTCGCCATCACGTTCGTCGTGTTGGAGCTGATGGGAGAGACCTTCAACAGCAATACGCTCTTCGCGCTGGTGTTGGTGCTGGGACTCATCGTCGATCACGCAATCGTCATCGTAGAGAACAGCTTTCGCCTCCAGACCGAGGGGCGAACACGGCGGCAGGCCGCGGTCGACGGGGTAAACCAGGTGGCTGTTCCCGTCTGGGCGGCGACGTTGACGACCGTGGCGGCATTTCTGCCGTTGGCTTTTCTGCCGGGGATCATCGGGCGCTTCCTCCGCGTCGTGCCGATTACCGTTGCGATAGCGCTGTTTGCCAGCACCTTTGAAGCGACGGTGTTCCTTCCCTCGCACTTTGCCGACTGGCCGGGAGGGGCCAAAGCGGTCGCGGCCCGGCTCGAGCGGACGCGAGCACGATTTCGCCGGCTCCTCGCGGGAGTCTACCGGCGGCGCGGGTTTGCGGCGGCCGGTATCGTGCTGGTGATGGCCGGGGCGTTCGCCGGTGTCGGAACGATTCGGCAGGACTTCTTTGCCGCGGACGAGGCAAGCTTGTTCTACGTGGATATCGAAATGCCGCCCGGTACGTCGACGGCGCGGACCGACGAAGCTGTGACGCGGTTCGAGGAGCGGATGCTGCCGCTCGTAGAGGAGCGCGAGGAGTATCAGGCAATCAACTCTTACATCGGCTTTGCCGCCGGCGAGCAGGCAAATACGACCGATCCCCGCGTCGGACAGTTGGTGGTCGATCTGGCGGAGCTGGGGCGCGGACGCGACCGGAGCGTCGCCGAAGTAATTGCCGAGGCCCGGGAGCTTACCGCCGGTATCCCGGGCCCGGAGGATGTCCGGTTTCGCACGCAGGCTACCGGTCCGCCGGTGGACGCCCCGGTTGTCTTCCGGCTTTTCGGTGACAGCTATGAGGAGCTGGGTACCGCGAGTGAGCGCATCAGGCGACAGCTTGCGGAATACGACGGGGTTTTCGATATCCGGGACAACTTGGAGGTTCAGAGCCCGGAGCTGCAGATTATCACGGACGATGCGGAGGCCGCGCGTTTTGGGCTGAGCCGGCGAGAAATCGGAGAGTTCGTGCAGGGGGCGTTCGACGGTTTGGCTGCGGGTAGCATCTTCGCGGACAACGAAGAGACTCCGGTTCGGGTGCGCTACGACGTCGGCAACCCGGTGCGGGCGGAGCGGCTGCTTCAGCTTCTCATACCGACGCCCGGCGGGCGGCGCATCCCGCTCTCCGCAGTAGCCGAGGTGGAAGACTCGGAGGCATTTGCTTCGATTCGACGCCTGAACGGACGGCGTGAGGTGACCGTCGAAGCCGACGCGCTGGAAGATGTCGATCTCGGCGCTATAGACCGTGACGTGGCGGAGCTCTTTCGGGAGGAAATCGCTCTGGTAGCCCCGGGGGTCGAGCTGGAGACCGAAGGACAGTTCGCGGAGTTCCAGGAGCTCCTGCTCGATGTGCTGCGAGTCCTGCTCATCGGGGTCTTCCTTATTTATGCGATTCTGGCTACACAGTTCAAGAGCTACACCCAGCCGCTTTTGATCCTCTTCTCGGTTCCGTTCGCCTTCGTGGGAGTGGTGCTCTACCTCGTCCTGACGGGCATCGCGCTCTCTTCCACGGTGATCTACGCGGCGGTGGCGCTCGCCGGAATCGCGGTCAACGACAGTATCGTGTTGATCAGCTTCATCAACGAGAAGCGGCGAGAGGGCGCGTCGACGCGCGAAGCCGTTCTGGAAGGCGCAGCCACGCGGATGCGCCCGATTCTTCTTACTACGATGACCACGATCGCCGGTCTTCTGCCGACCGCGCTGGGAATCGGCGGATGGAGCGTCGTCTGGGGCCCAATGGCAGGGACGATTGTGGTGGGGCTGGTGTTCTCTACGCTTACAAGCCTCCTCGTCATCCCGTGCATCTATGGACTCTTCTATGAACGGACTCGGTACCACGAGGAAGGAGAACCGGCATAATGCACTACCGAGAGCCCTTACGCTTGAGAGCGCCGGCTGGGCCGCCGAGGTGTCCGGTGCTATGGCGCTCGTTGTCGCGCCGCCCGGCGCCCCGGCGCCCCGCGGCGCGCCGTCCAAGAGGATGCCGACCGGGAGGTCGGTCTCCCAGGAGGCAGCGTCTGGTTGTCGCCGTCGTGTTGGCGGTGGCGATGGGCTGGAGTGCCGGAGCGAGACCGGTGCTCGACCTAGTCGATGTGGTCGATGCCGTGCTCGCGCACAATCGCGATCTGCAGACGGCACAGCTGCGGCTCGAGCAGGCGGACGCGGGGTATTGGGCCGCCCGCGCAGCTCGCGGCTCGCAGGTGGAGCTCGAGCTCGAGCCGTACTCGATAGACCGGCGGCGCGCGCCGGAGCTTGGCGGCAGCGCGGGCGGATTCGAGCAGGGCGGGTTCAGTCTATCGCCCGATACGGAAGCCGGCGGTGATTCTGGCGGCGGTTTCGGCGAGTTCGAGTTTGCCGAGCCGCGAACTACGCTTACCCACGGGGCGGCGGCGAACTTGCGGTATGGCACTGCGCTCGATACCGGAGGCAGGATTTCGGGTGAGCTGGGAACTCGAGCCACCGCTTCGCGTACCTTGGGTGAGAACGACGAGGATGACGAGCTTTCCTACCAGCTGGCACCAACGCTTTCGCTCCGGCTTACTCAGCCGATTTTCAGCGACGGACGCTTCATCGATACGCGAGTAGAAGGCGCCCGGGATACGCGGACCGCGCTTGCGGCACGAAATGCGCGTGTTGCCCGGGAAGAGCTGGAGAGCTCGCTGGTCTTGGCCGGGTTGGAACTGTACTTCGCGATCGGAGATCTGCGCGAACGGATCGAGACGATGGAGCTGCGGATCGATCTGAGCGAACGGCAGATCCGGGAAGTGAGCGAGGACGTGGAGGCCGGTACTGCCACGGAGCGGGCGCTCCTCCAGCTTCGCGTTGCGAAGAACCAACAGGAGGGGGCGCTTCTGGATCTACGAAACCGGCTGCGCGAGCTGGAACGGCGGTTTAACCGTCTGACGGGCGGTGCTCTTCCTCCAGGCGATTACCGGTTTGCGCCGGACTTGGTGCCGGCCGGCGGGGAGGCGCATGCAGGGCTGGATGGCATTATCGAGGCGTCGCGCTATGCGGAGCTCAGGCGCCGCCCGGAAGAGGAGTGGGACGTGTCGCGGAACGCCGACGTCACCCGGAGTGACCTCCATCTGGAGGAGGCACGAGCGGACCTGATCGTTTCCGGAGTGGACCGCGCACCGGAGTTCGCTGCGCTATCCACGATCTCCCGGCGATATCCCGATGAGCGAGCGGAGGCCGACTCCCCCGGAACCGCGGTCACCGACCTCTTCGACGGTGACGGTGGCTTCGACTGGTCGGTATCACTGAGTCTCACGTTCCAACTTTTCGACGGTGGGGCCGCGCGCGAGGCTCGCCGTGCCGACGAGCTTGGGGTGGAGCTTGCTCGACGTGAGTGGAATGAGGCACAGCAAACCGCCCGTGACGAGATTGCCGACCTCGGAGCGCGAGCCGAGCTTCTCCTTGAGCGCGCCGACCTGGGTGAAGATGAGGTTCGGCTGGAGCGCGACCGACTGCAGGACATAGAAGCGCTATTCGAGCTCGGCGATGCCGGGAGCCGAGACGTGGACGAGGCTCGGGCGGATCTGGCCGAGGCGGAGGCCGACGCGGCGCAAGCAAGAGTCGACCTCTTTCTCAGCGTGCTGGAGCTCGAAGCGGCGCTTGGTGGCTCGCTTTCGGAGCTCGTGCTC
>PWGF01000102.1 GCA_003554375.1 Spirochaetaceae bacterium | reverse complement strand
TGACCGATCCGGTGTCGCAAGCGCTGATGATCACCGCCATCGTTATCGGAGTATCGGTTACGGCGATGTGCTTGGCGATGTTCATGCGTATTGCGTACCGCTACGGCACCGGGGAGTGGGACATCCTCATACGGCGCAAGGAGGACTAGACCACATCATGCCGACGCTTCCGATACCTCCGCTCCATCTGATCGTTCTCCTGCCGGTTACGGTAGCAGCGTTCGGTTTCTTCCTCCCCAGGCGCCTGTTCCACATTGTACTGCTCGTGACCCATGCCGTCATGGTGGTATCGGCCGTTGCCGTTTTTGCCGAGGTGCGTTGGGGCTCTCAGCTGGTAGAGGTCGTGGCCGGTTGGCCTGACGGAATCGGGATCAGGCTCGTGGCTGATCGATACTCCGCTCCGATGCTCCTGCTTGCGACCACCTTTGCCGCGGCAACCTTTCTGTTCAGTACGCGCGCATCGTACATGGACAACACGTTTCTGTTCGTATTTATGCTGATCGAAACGGGCATCCTCGGGACGTTTCTGAGTGCGGACGTGTTCAATGTCTATGTGCTCTTTGAGCTTATGATGCTCGCGATCTCGATCCTCATCATGTACAAACGGGACCAGCAGTCAGTCTACGACGCCATGCTCTACCTGATGATGAACTTCATCGGGATGGCTTTCATGCTCCTGGGCATCGGCTATCTCTATCGCACGACCGGGGTCCTCGATTTCTGGTTACTGCAGGAGCGGCTTGCTGAGCTGTCCGATCCCAGGGCCGTCGTAATCCCGTATGCACTTATCATGACGGCCGTTGCGATGAAGTCCGCTCTTTTCCCGCTCTTCGGCTGGCTTCCGCGTGCGCACGGTGCGCCGAGCGCGCCGTCGATCGTGTCCGCGATCCTGTCGGGCGTTCAGGTCAAGGTGGGAGTATACCTCCTGGTGCGCCTGCAGTGGACGTTCATGCCCGCAATAGATGCAAGCGGCTTCTTTGCGGTGTTGGGGTTCGTCACGGCGACGGTCGGCTTCCTCTTAGCGATTGCCCAGAAGGATATCAAGCTGATCCTCGCGTACCACACGGTGAGTCAGGTGGGGTTGATCGTCATGGGGCTTCACGGTGGGTCGGATCTGGCCTTCTGGGGAGGCATGTACCATATGATCAACCACGCGTTTTTCAAGGGGCTCCTCTTCCTCACCGCCGGCATCATCATCGAGGAGTACGGGGTTCGTTCGTACGATAAGATTCGCGGGGTGCTTCGGCGAATGCCCGCGGTCGGGGTCGCCGCACTTGCCGGCGTACTGGGCATCACCGGAGCGCCGTTCTTCAACGGGAGTATCTCCAAGTACTTCATCCAGGAAGGGTTGCAGGGGAACCTTTGGGAGCTTGCCATCTACGTGGTCAACCTTGGTACGCTCCTCTCGTTCGTGAAGTACTCGACTATTCTCTTTGGGCGGCCGGAGATCGGCGAAGCGAAGCAGGAGCAACCGGCCGAACGGCCTTCCCGCGACCCCTTCGTCAACGGGATCTCGTTGATCATCGGGGCGGTCTGCTTTGCCGGTGGGATATTCGGAGGGCCGGCGGTGGCTCTGGTGTTTGGTCCTGAGTACACGGCGACGGGGGCGTACTCGGCAGAGAAAATCGTGGCGTTTCTGGTGATGCTTGTGCTTGCGGTTGCAGCGTATTTCGGCCTTGTTCGAAGAGTGGATGGAGTGCTGGCTGCGGTGCGCCGGCACAAGTTCAGCTTCAACCAGGTCACGGTGTTTCTGACCGGCTTCTTCTTGGCGCTCTTGGCTTACGGGTACGTGACTGTGTAGGCGAATCTTCAAGGCACGTGTCGGGGGATCGGAGGCTTTCGGAGCCGGAAGTGCTTCCACTCCCCCTCCCCATAGACCCTTCGCTTGGCGGTCTACGGGAAGAATGGCCGCAGCCGGGTGAGTGCGTGTGTGTGTGGGGCGGGGAGTCTACACGCTCTCCAGCGTTCGTACCGGTAGCAGGAAATTGTTGACTACACGCACGAGAGTGAGTAGTTTTTTCCGTATAGCGGGTCTTTGCATGTAGTGCACTATATACTGGACACTGATGGCATCAGAGAAGCATGTTGCGGCCCAAGAAGTAGCGCACTAAGACGCACGGAGTCTAGGACGGCTTCTCTTGCCAAAGTCGGAAGCAACGTTGGACTCGGGCGTCGCAAGGAGGTTAAGCGTGAAACATGTTGTTACGTTAGTTTTGGTGACTCTTCTTCTTACCACGGTGGGGATACTATCCGTGGTCGCCGCAGGCCAGGAGGAGGAGCGACCGCAGGAGGTAGAGCTTCTCTACGTGGAATGGGAAGGAGAGATCGCGGCTACGTACGTAGCCCAGGTGGTTCTCGAGGAGATGGGGTATGATGTGACAATCACCGCTGTCGACGCCGGCCCGATGTGGTCCGGTATTGCCGCGGGAGACGCCGATGGTATGCTCTCCGCATGGCTGCCTCACACCCATTCGGCTTACCGGGAAGAGACTGCGGGACGGGTGGAAGAGTTGAGCCCGGTGCTGGAAGGGGCGCGGATTGGACTCATGGTGCCCACATATGTGGAGATCGACAGTATCGAGCAGCTAAACGAGCATGCCGACCGGTTCGGTAACGAAATCATCGGGATCGAGCCCGGGGCGGGGATCATGCGGGCAACCGAGGAGGCCATCGAACAGTACGATCTCACGAATATGAGCCTCGTGGAGAGTAGCGACGCGGCCATGCAGAGCGCGTTGGCGGAAGCTTACAACAACGAGGAGTGGATCGTGGTGACCGGCTGGACGCCGCATCCCAAGGAAGGGCGGCACGAGCTGAAGTACTTGGAGGATCCGCTTCTGGTCTACGGCGAGGTTGAGTACGTAGCGGCGATCGTTCGCGCCGGCCTCAAAGACGATATGCCGGAGGTGTACCAGTTCCTTGATAACTTCTACTGGGAAGTCGAGGATTTCGCCGATCTGATGGAGTGGAATGCGGAAGGGAACGAGTACGAAAACGCAAAGCGCTGGGTCGAGGAGAATCGAGATATTGTGGATCGCTGGATCCCGTAGGTGGTCGGCGTGCTGGTCCTGTGCCGGTTGCTCCATCCCCCCTGGAGTAGCCGGCTAACCCCTCTTGGGGAGGCCGACACTTGTCACCCCTGCGGGGCCGGCGGTCCTTTCTTTCCATCCTGATTGAGAATACTGAGACGGGAAGTGCAGAGTCCGAGGGCTTACTAGTGAAGTAACGGTGGAGAGTCCGAAGACGACGAGCGGGAGGGTGCGTCGCCCAACGCAACGGTGCGTCGCACCCATTCCCGATGGCCGTGAGGAGCCACGATCAGCGGTGGGCGTAGTTTGCTTCCATCCAATCGCGGTATGCCCCGGATCGTACGAGCTGGACCCAGTCGGGGTTGGCAAGATACCAGGCAATGGTGTCATCGAGCCCGGTGGAGAAGTCGTGGCGCGGCCGCCATCCGAGCTCGTGCTCGATCTTGTCGCTGGAGATCGCATAGCGGTAGTCATGTCCGGGACGATCGGCCACGTGACGGATGAGACGGCGGTACTCGTCTGCCGTCCTTCCGTTGAGCGTTGCCAGCTTATCGCATACCGCTTCCACGAGGCGGATGTTCTGCCACTCGTTACGACCGCCGATGAGATACGTTTCGCCTGCGCGCCCTCGCCGCAGGATGAGCTCGATAGCCGCCGCGTGGTCTTCCACATAGAGCCAGTCGCGGACATTCGTGCCGGCACCATACACGGGAAGCTCCTGGCCTTCCGCCGCATTGAGAATCATCAGCGGGAGCATCTTCTCGGGGAACTGATACGGTCCATAGTTGTTGGAGCAGTTAGAGATCGTGACCGGCAACCCGTACGTGTGCGCATAGGCACGCACGAGGTGATCGGAAGCCGCCTTGGACGCGGAGTAAGGGCTGCGCGGCGCGTACGGACTGTTCTCGCTGAACGAACCGGTGAGGCCGAGCGATCCGAAGACTTCGTCAGTGCTCACATGGTGGAACAGTACGTCGGTGCGCGGCGTCGTAGCCGCGTTTCCGCCGGGAACGTATGGCGCACGGACGCGGGCCTTCTGGATGCGCAGTGCCGCGCTGCGTTTGACTAAGGAATCGCTGTGGGTGGAGTCGCCGGGTTCGGTGGTTCTGCCTCGCATCGTGTTGGCCCGTTGGGTTCCCGGGGGATGGAGCCAGCTTCGGCGTGCGGCTTCCAGAAGGTTGAGGGTTCCCACCACGTTGGTTTCAACGAAGGTCCGTGGGCCGGAGATCGACCTATCGACGTGGGACTCTGCGGCGAAATGCACGACCGTGTCGATAGCGTTCTCATTGAAGATAGCTTCGACGGCGCCCAAGTCGCGAATGTCAGTGTGGTAGAACCGGTATCTGTCGGATCTCGCGGGACCGTGAAGCTCTTCGACATCTCGGAGGTTGTGCGGATTGCCGGCGTAGGTAAGTGCGTCCAAGTTGATGATCGTTCCGGTAAACTGAGGGTGTTCAAAGAGATAGCGTATGAAGTTGGTTCCGATGAAGCCACAACCACCGGTTACGAGGACGGTTTGCAGCGGTCGAGAAACAGTACTCATTGCTGTGCGCTCCTATGGCGGATGGTTTGAACCGCTCGGTGAGCCGGTACCTTTTGCACTCCTGGACGCAGGAACGTCGGGGGGATCCGTTCCAGACAGTCGGCAAGGCCGTCGATCCAGGGGCGAGGGACTACGTCATAGCAGGATCCGATCCGCTTGCAGCTCAGTACGCTGAATCGAGGGCGTACCGCGGCGGTCGGGTACGCATCGCTCGTTACGGGGGTGATACAGGCACGACTCTTGAGGATGTCCCGAGCAAGTGCCTGCTCCTGAATCGCGCATGCGAACTCATGCCAACTGGTCCTTCCGGCGTTGGTGAAATGGAAGACCCCGGAGTGCAATGCACGCGCAGTGACGATGCTCAAGACGGCGCGAGCGAGGTCGCGTGCGTAGGTCGGGGAGCCGATCTGGTCTGCGACGACGCTCACTTGCTCGTTCTTTGACATGAGTCGGAGCATGGTGAGGAGGAAGTTGGTGCCGTGCTCGGCGTAGAGCCACGCGGTGCGGATAATGATATGTTCATGGAGAAGCCGACGAACGATACGTTCTCCGGCCTCCTTGGTCGAGCCGTAGACGTTGATCGGCGCCGGCCAAGCCGCCTCGGAGTAGCCTTCGGGCGGGTAGCCTTCGGCTTGATTGCGCGGATTGTCACCGGTTGCTCGAGATGCATAGCTCTCACTCGGTCCTCCAAAGACGTAATCGGTGGATATGTGGATGAGCCGGGACGATATACCGCTTGCATATCGGGCGATGTTCGCCGGCCCGTCTCGGTTAACCGCCCAGGCGCTGCCCGGCTCCTTCTCGGCGCGATCGACGGCTGTGTATCCGGTACAGTTCACAATCCATGCAGGCCGCGGCGTCGGCGCATGTCGCCGGATCGATCGTGAGTCGGTCACATCGCATTCACTGCCCGACGACCGGATAGGGAGGCCGGCCTCTTCCAGCTCTTCCTCCACGATCCGGACAAGCATACCCTTGGCGCCCAGTAGCCAGATCATGGAGAGCCTCCGAGCCGGGAGGTAGCGTTGGGGAGGCTGTAAGGTTCCGAAGAACGGTAAGACGACGGAGAGCCGGCTCCAATCGATGGGTCTGGAACACTTGGAAGCTCGAGATCCGCCGGGTCTTCGGAAACCGGTTGTTTCCCATGCAGGAGTTCAGCGACTAAGGGTAGCTCGCGATCCTTGGGCGATACTATGGGACTTGTGACGGGCCACTCGATGCCCAACGTGGGATCGTCCCAGCGGATCCCACGTTCACATGCGGGCTCGTATTCGGCGCTACACTTGTAGGATATCACCGCAGTCTCCGAGACTACCGCGAAGCCGTGAGCGAACCCCGCCGGTATATACAGAAGCGAGCCGCGCTCCGCGCTCAGCAGGACGCTTGTCCATTGAAGGTACGTAGACGAGCCGATGCGGAGATCGACGGCGACATCGTAGACTTCACCCTCCAGTACGGCGACCAGCTTGGCTTGTTCGGCCGGATCGACCTGATAGTGCAAACCCCGGATGACGCCGTGAACTGAGAAGGAGACGTTGTCCTGTACGAACTGCTCCATCCCTCCGGCTCGGACGAAGTCGCTGTGTCGGTATTGCTCGGCAAACCAGCCTCGTTCGTCCTGAAAATGGTGTGGCTCAAAGAGAAGCAAGCCGGACAGCGAAAGCCGGCTGACGGTGAACGGCATACGGTTCCTCCTGCCTATAGGCCGAACAGTGAGATCGTTGCGACGATTGTTGCTAAGAACCCGACTCCGGTGGCTACAACCGGGAAGTAGCGGTTGTAGTTGTAAACAAATGAGTTCCGCATCACTTCGATATGATCGCCCGCTTCGATTGGGGCGTCGTTTGGCTTAACGTTGCCGCCGGCATCGAAGACGCGAAATGCTTCGTTGACGTTCATCTCTCGGTTGAAGCCCCCGGCACGGCGGATGTGCGTGTACGCGTTTCGGCCGGGGAGGAGCGGGTATCGTCCCGGCGCGTTTACTGCTCCAGTGATCAGCACGATCGGCTCTTCTTCGTGCTCATAGGGTTCGTCGAGCCCGATCGGTACTGCGGGGTATACGGAATCGAGGAGTTCGGCGAGCGCCGCATCCATCATCTCGGTAGTGACAAGCCCGTCAGGCAACAGGGAATCGGGGTCGATTGGCGCATCGGGAGACGGAAACACGTCGTTCTCGTCGTCTTCAGCGAGGAAGGACTGATACGGAACGACAATGCGGTCGAACGGTTCGAGTGTCACGTCGAGCTCCTCCTCCCACGAGTACAGGAGTCGTTCGAAGCTCACCGGGACCGTGACTCGTCTGCCGTCTCGGACAAGGAAACCTTGCGACAGATCAGCTTGCGGCGAAAGCTCGCCGCGCACTTGCTGAAGAACTCCGTGAAGCGTCTCGCCGCTCCCGATCGGCACAACTCGGCGTGAAGGTTCCGGGAAGCCGGGTACGGCTTCGGCCAGGTACGGGAGAGGCAGGCGTTCTTCCACGTAGACTACGGTCTGATGAGAGCGTCGCATGGGAATGATCACGACGTCGCCGTCATAGAGAACGAGCTCTGTAGCAGGGTCGGTGAGATTGACGAAATGCGTTCGAATGCTTCGATCCTCCGAGCGGGTCACTCGTGTTCGCGTCAGGTCTGCGTTTCGGTCGAGACCTCGCACGTAACGAAGCGCATCATCGAACGTCTCCTGCGGGAGAAGCTCGACCCGACCAGGCTCGTTTACTTCCCCTCCGACGTACACGACACGCTCGGCTCGGCCGATTCGTACCGTGTCACCCGGCTTCACATAGGGATCCTGGCTCTCATCACCAGCTTCCAGTGCTCGAAAGAGATCGTAGGACCTTTCCGAACGGTCTTCGCCCACGATCGTTATCGATCGAACGGAGGAGTATGGCGCCAAGTGATCGCGGACTACGTCCGACAGTCGTGTCATCCCCCACGCGGTCAGGACTCGGCTCTGTGCTATCTGTCCGGCTATCCTGACCTGAAAGACGCCAACTGATTCCAATGTAACAACCGGCAAGCTCCGGGGAATGGCATTCTCGACGAGACGCTCGATTCTGGGCTTGATCTGGGCGAAGGTTGTGCCCGTCGCGTCGAGTCTCCCAAAGAGGCTCAAGTTGATCGAATAGTCGTTGTCGACGACAAGCTCCATGCTGACCGGCTCACCGTTTCGCCGGTAGGAAAGGCGATAGACGTCTCCGGGTGTAACCGGATAGCCGGTGGTGACCGTAGCCAACTGGAGACGTTCGATTTGATCCAGGACCGGAGCACCGGCTATTGTGGGTGCTTGCCGTAACGCATCGCGCTCCGCCGACTGGCCGTGGGCTATGGCGGTGGGAACGAGGACGAGGAGTGCCAACGCCGCCGAAACGGCCTGCACGCGTATCATCAGGCGGTGTTTTCTCGTATGGCAGGGCCGCTTGGTTCTGCGGGTCTTCATGGGCTTACCCCCTCCGTGTTACCGGTTCCAGAGCGGAATCCGGGGTCGACAGGCTGTCGGCTGCGGCCGGAGGCGATCCACGTGATTGCTTGAGCTTGGCCGATTTGAACGCGTCGTGAATGAGTGCCAGCGTGACACTCGCCGCGAATGCGGCGAGCGTCACGGTCACGCAGAGTCGAGCGCGAGACGGGGCAACCTTTTCGTCCGGCACCTCGGCGGACTCGAGAATGGTGAAGGCGGGCGGGGCCGATGCTGTGAGCCGTGCAAGCTCATACTGCTCCTGAAGTGACGTGCGAATACGCTGCTGAATCTCAATGTCTGACTGGAGACGGCTCAGACGTAACGCAAGATCGGGAAGCTCCGAGCGCGCCGGCGTGGTCCGGTCTCCACCGGCGTGGCCCGCCTCGACCTGCCTCATGAGATCGATTACCGTGTCGCGTTCCGAACGCAACCGTATGAGCTCGGGATCGTCGCGGAGGCGTGTGCGCTCGGCTGCCGTCCGAATCGCCCGCTCAAGTTGCACGAGCTCGTTCTCGAGCGTCCTCAACATCGCCGCCTGTGAGGAAGCTATTTCCTCCACGCCGAGCACTCCGTAACGCTGCTGGAAAGCCCGTATCTCGGATTCAAGCGCGGTGATCTCCCGTTCCACTTCCGCAAGCGTTGTCTCCAACGCTTCCAGAGTCCGTCCCCGGATGATGCGATCGCGCTCGCTAAAC
>PWGF01000259.1 GCA_003554375.1 Spirochaetaceae bacterium | reverse complement strand
GGCCACACCTCCGAATCCATCTCCAGCTCCTCCGCGAGCGTCCGTACGGAAGACTGCGCGTTCAATGTGGCTTTCCGAACCAGCTCGTGAGCGTCGGACATATCCCCGTGTCCCGCCAAGAGCACGTAGGCCGCTTCGGCCACGGCGAAATCTCCTGCCTCCCGTAGGTTCGCGACCATCCGCTCACGATCCGGCCGGAGCCTCTCGACCACTCGCAGAATCCTGGCCGTGGCCGCTACGAACCCACCGAAGTATTCAGCCACGAACCGACCGCTCGCGGAATTGGTCAAGTCCCGTTGATGCTCCGAAATCTGATCCATGTAGAAGGTGGTAACCCGTGGAGCGAATGCTTTCCATAGGCTCTTGACGTGCTCCGCATTCCACGGGTTTCGCTTCTGCGGCATAGTGGAGCTGCCGACCTGCTTGTCACCAAACTCTTCGTGGACTTCCGAAATTTCAGAGCGTTGAAGGTTCCGGAGATCGTCAGCGAGGTTAGCGATGATTCCGAAGGCCACGTTCAACTCCAGCAGAAGTCGCAGCAGAAACTCCGGCTGCACCAACTGCGTGGCATGCTCGGCAGGCTGTAGATCGACCGCATCCAGTACCCTGCGCTCAAACTCCACAGGGTCATCAACCAGAGCTCCCGTAGCGTTATACGCTCCGACCGCCCCGGCCAGTTTTCCTCGAAGATCCTCCGCTGCCGAACGAATCCGCACCGCGCTCTGCGAGAGTCTGCTGGCGTACTCGGCAACCGCAAAGCCGAAGGTGATAGGTACGGCGAATTGGCCGTGCGTCCTCCCAACCTGCGGCGTATCGGCTTCAGCATTCGCCAGATCGGTCAGCCGCTCCACCAACCGCGCCAAGAGCGGGATGACTACCCGCAGCGTGGCGTCGCGGAATCGAAGACTCTGCGCGCTGTCGAGAATGTCGACGCTAGTTGCTCCGAGGTGGACGAACGGAGCCACATTCTCCGGCAACTTCCGCATGATGACGTTAACCAGCGCCCGGACGTTATGTTTGGTTTCCGTCTCCTCTTCGGCGACCTCTTCCGCCGAAATCTGCTCCTCGAGTCCGTCGACGAGCTGCCCAACCTCTGAGCTCAATCGACCGCGTTCCACCAGGTGCTCCCGGAGAATGGCGGCCTCCACTCGAACCATGTACCGAACGGCCGCAGCCTCACTGAGGGAATCGGCCAGCTGCTCGAACAACTCCCGATTAGCCTCAAAATAGCGGTGGTCGAGTGGTGAAAGATTCCGATGTATCGCGCGTTGCTCCATGGCGAATAGTGGCAGAAAAACCGCCGGTTCCACAAGGCGGACCTCGGAAAACAGCGTGCATCGCTGCGGAAACCGGTAAACGCAGTTGGACAACGGTCGATTACATCTGCATAATTGGGCTCATGAAGCCGGGCCAGATTGCAGTTCGCGGCACTGCCTTATCGGCGGTCATCGCCGTTGTTGTAGGTCTCTTCGTTATCGGCTGTACCGCGCGACCGAGTACCTCGCAAGATTCCCGAGATCGGGACGGGAGCTTGCGGACCGTTGTCCCGCAAAGCACCGATTCCATCCGCCTTACGAATGAAACCGGAGAGACTAATGGAACAGATGACGCCGGGCCACAAGATGAGTTGGAGCAGGCCGCACAGGAGATTCCTTCAACGCATGTAGACCTCGACCCCGACATCGTTCCCATTCTGATCGTGGATGAAGATATCAGGCGGACCGGATCGGAACAGCAGCTCGTAGCCTTCAAGCACCGGGACGATCCGGAAGACGTAATCAGGATTCTCGTAGTGGACTTCAACCTCACCCGCGGAGATTACGAAATCTCATGGGAAGGGACCACCCAGTCGACCAGCATACGTGATTTCTCCCTGTACTTCGATGACGTAACCGGAGACCACCGCCAGGAGATCGTTGCCACCGGCGTTGGAGATAACCAAAGGCAGACGCTCGACGTGTTCCGCCGAGTCGGCGAAGGGGGCGAGCGGCTAAAGTACGAGCCCATTATCTCTTTGGCTTCCGACGGCAGCATAGACATCGAGGAAGCTTCGCGGGACGCACCATACTATGACGAGGGAGAGCCCGGCTCGAGCCATCGCATCGTGAGAGAAGAGCCGGATCCGGACGGTGACTCGGCCATGGATCGCACCGCAACCACGTACGAGTTCGATCCTTCGACGGAAGAGTTCCAGGAGACCGACGTCGAAAGCATCTCCGCAGATCAGACGGAGGCGGAAGAGCTTCAAGCCCTCCACGAAGGCGGCAGTGACGCTTTCCGCTCCTTTCTGGACGGAGCCTGGTACCGGGAGACCGGACGGTCCGGCACAGAGGTGGAGCTTCTCACCTTCGATCCCCGGGGCGAACGAGTGGTGTTTTACGGCGGCGACATGCAAGAAGTCTTTCAGTGGCAAAGCACACATGCTACGGCTACGAGCGGGGTGCAGTTGACCCTCCAGAACGAGAAAATCCGAAGCTTCAATACTCCGGCTCGTATCCGGATCGAAAACCTCGATTCCATCGCGGTAAGCATCTCTGCGAGTGACCGATGGGATGGGATCTACCGGAAGCTGTCGGACGGACTCCGCGAGCAGGTATTGCACACCGAGGAACGTTACGTCGAGCTTTCCGATCTCTCACCGAGGGGAACCTATCGAAACGACGACGGAGTCGAGATCAGCTTCAACGACGGCCGTTTCGCTTTTCGTGATGGAGACGAGAACCGGGAAGGCGCGTACGGCTTGTTTGAGATCAACCACACCGTATTGGAGATGCTCTCCTATGACGAGTCCGGACGATCACAGTCGCGAGATGTCTACATTGTCTCCTATGACGAGGAGACTATCGACGACAGTCGCGTTGAGCGCACCCTCCATCTAAAGCCCGCTGAGCTCCATGCAGGAGGCGTACGGGAGGCCCCCCACGAACCGGCGGTTCGAGTCCGGCAGGTCGAAGAGCTCGAATGAACGCGGGCGAACGGTATCACCGGGGAACGATGCCACCGGCGAACGGAGCCAAGGGACCGGGCCACCGGGAACACGCATCACCTTCGGAAGTGGGGTGACGCGACTGTGCGGTTTCCGGACTGACGTGCGCGGTCTTCGGCTCGAATCCCTGCAACAGTCCTCCCGGCGCGGAGTGTGACCGACAGGAACGGGCGTTCGGCTTGAACGGACATACAGATCGGTCTTCGGTCAGTCTTCGTAGATGACGAATCCCTCGACGCCGTCCTCCCTCAGCTCCAGGAGGATCTCCTCTGCTTCATTACGGGTTACCGGACGGTCGAAGTTGAGACGGACTTTGTACGCCTCGTGGGACTCACGATACTCCAGCTCCGCTGTCCAGTCCAAATCGGCCAATATCTCCACCAGACGTTCGGCGTTCCGGCGCTCAGTGAAGCTACCCAGCTGAAGCGCGCCCACCGCCCGCGTCTCCCCGGAGTCCATGTCCGCTGCTTCGCGCGCCAGATCGAACCCGTTCGGCTCGCCGGCCTCGCCAGGAGAATCAGGGCTGTGGCCGGTACCGTCAACGGAAGCCATTTCGTCAATCGCCGACTGTTCAGGCGGTTCGCCTTCCGGGCGTGTACGTTCCGACCCGGCAATGGCCTCGAAGGCAAGACTAGGCCAGAGAAAACCGCCGACATAGCGGTTCCCCTCCGCGAGCAGTTCGGCAAGGCTCGCCTCCTCGCGCTCCGCAAACCACGCTTCAACCGCCAAAACCTCCTCACCCCGGCCGCCACGCGCGGCAATACCGCGACGTACGAGCATCACGTCGGCGGAGGCGGGCAGGCGATCAAGCAACTCCAGCGCCTCATCGCGTTCCCCCTCGAGTTCCAGAACGCGGGCCAGGAGAATCGCATTTCGTTCCCTCCCGCGCCGCGTTGCAGGAAGGGAATCCAATTCTTCCAGAAGCTCGAGGGTTTTCCGGCGCTCACCTAGCTCTAGATAGAGCGCAGCTGCCCGGAACAGCCCGTCACGCGCTTGCAAGTTGTCATACAAGCCATAGGCAGCTTCATGGAGAGGAGCTGCGAGCTCGAAACGGCCAAGCAACGAGAGAAGCTCCGCAGCCTTCTCAACGAGCGGAGCATACTCCTCCGTTAAGGATTCTCGGTCATATGCGGCCGACAGCGCTTGGCCTACGTGCACAGCGTCTTCAGCGTGCCCGGCGCGATCTATGGCCCGGTCTACTAACGAGGGAAGATCGAGCTCCCCATCCTCGTAGCTGGTCCAGGTTTCCGCGGAAACCTGCCCCTTCATCGCCGCCGCTAGCTCGCCGTCGGCAAACGCCGGTGCCCCCACGCACAGTATCAACACACCGGCGAAAACTATAGGCTTCCGAAGCCCGCCGCTCGAACAGGTCGAGCGCCCGCGCAGTCGTACAGAGCGGTTCGCTGTTTGCCTGCTGCGTTGCCGTATCTGCATCAAAGGCGCCTGTGCTTCCGGTAGTTCACGGCTATGGTACCAGGTAACTCTGCCGTCTCCTCTGGTGGAGAGCGACGGAAATGCGCGAAACATGCGGATTCCTTTTGAAAAGCGGCGCAGCTCATCCCGGCGTCGTGTGCTGAACCTTCCCGTGAGTAGCCCAATGAGCTTCGAGGAACCCAATGGGGATCCCGGGCTACGGAGAAGCCTCGACGTCAGTCACGCCCTTCTTGGAACGCTTCTTCTTGCGGCGGCCGACGACGCCTGTCTTCCCCCCGGTCGCTGAAGCGCCTACATCCCCACCGGCCGTTTCCGCCGGATGTACCGACTGGGCGGCGTGACCTGACTGGGCGGCTTTTGCCAGCGCCTTCTTCTCCTGCTCACTCTTCTGTTTCGACAGCTTCCGCCTTTTCCTGTAGCTCTTGCTCAGTGTAAAGGGCAGGATCGTCAGCGCGCCGAGCAAATATGCTACGGCAACACTGAGAAAGACCGGTACGTCTTCGAATGTGTAGAATCCGAAGCTGACGTCAGCACGATGGGCCACATTCAGGCCGGCAAACGCAACGACAAGCGCCAGCACCACGAGAAACACCAGAAACCGCCAGGGCATCCATCTCCCCCTTTCCTCTGCGAATGCATTCAACTCGGTCATACCCGGTTGCTTATCCGGCGGCTTAATCGTGTCTCAACATGCAGCACCCGCCTGCGTCCCGAGGTTCCGACCACCGCATACACCGCCGATGGCGTACCGTCGCCCCTCCTGCTACTGGCGCGAGCGCATCCCCTTGTAGAATCTGTATAGGCTATATCCGCCCGCTACAAGCAATCCGACTCCTCCGAGAGTCATGATGGTGCCCGCAAGACCACCTATGAAGGGGACCGCCGTGAGAGCCGTCAACGCGCCTGCCCCCGCGGCCACATAACCTGCAGTCTGATCTTCCTTGGAGGAGGATGCCACCGCCAAACCGGTAACGCCGACAATCCCGCCGATAATCAGAGACGGAACTGGAGCGAGTCCACTCAAAGCGAGCATTGCTATACCACCGCCGACTCCCGCAAGGCCTTTTCCGCCCTGTTTGACGAGTTGGTCTCTCGATACGATCTCGTTCATTCTAAGCTCCTCCCTACCTCGTAAGTTAGTATACTCTTTGCCTACCGGACGCGTAAAGAAGCGTGTAAGGGAGAGGGAGCAAGTCCGTTCAGTTCAGTACTGAATCAATGCTTGAAGCTCCGCTGGCCGGTGAAGACCATGGTAGCGCCATACCGGTTGCATGCATCAATGACCTCGCCATCCCGGAGTGCCCCGCC
The DNA here is from genome assembly GCA_003554375.1 of Spirochaetaceae bacterium. GTDB lineage: Bacteria > Spirochaetota > Spirochaetia > DSM-27196 > SKKC01 > PWGF01. The sequence continues at coordinate 3,029 of PWGF01000259.1, read as the reverse complement.
CGGTTGTAGCACGGCACTCACCCCTTCACGCAAGCCAACTTCGACTCCGTCGGCGAACGGGAAGAAGGCATCGCTTACCATGGTGGAATCACCGAGGCCGCCGTCGTGCCGACGAGCTGCTTCGTATGCCTCCTCCCGCTGCTCCGGCATCGCCCCGGAAAGGGGCGTACCATGTTGTTCCCGACAGTGGAGATCGGCATAGTTGCGATACGCCTTGTCACGGGCAATCTCCGCAACGCCGACTCGATCCTGTTCGCCCGTGCCTATGGCGATCGTCTGCTCGTCCTTGACGTACAGTACCGAGTTGCTCGTTACACCGGCCTCTACCATCCAGCCGAATACCATGTCGCGCCGCTCCCGGTCCGTCGGTACCCGCTCGATTCGATAGGTCACACCCTTGCGCTCGCTCGAAGCAGGCTCGAGCGTCTCCGGCCGCAACATCTTCGGGACGAACGACCATTGCACAGCGAGGCCGCCGTCCATCAAGGAAGCAAAGTCCACCACGCGGCTGTGCGTATAGGAACGGAGTCGATCCATGTTTCCTATCCGAAACACGCGCAGGTTCTTGCGGCGTGACAGACGCTCCAGCACACCTTCTTCGTACTCCGGGGCAGCGATGACTTCGAAATACTCCTTTGAAACAACCTCCGCCGTCTCGATGTCCACCGCCTGATTCAAGGTAACTACCCCGCCGAAGGCAGCAACCGAGTCGCCCGAAAACGCACGCTCCACGCTCTGAGCTCGTGTATCACCGTACGCGACGCCGGACGGATTGTTGTGCTTCACGATCACAGCCGCCGGGCGCTCGACATCAAGGTAGCGAAGAATGTTCAGAGCGCTATCGACGTCGGTGATATTGATCTTCCCCGGATGCTTGCCGCTCTGAAGCAGCTCTGCGGCAGTAATCAAAGGAGTTCCCGGCTCGATCGACCTCACATCCCCGAGCGCGAGAGCGCCATCAACCAGACGGTAGAGTGCCGCAGGCTGATCGGGATTTTCACCGTAACGAAGCCCTTGCCGATCGTTCCCGATCTCCCAAGTCACTTTGCGGTACGTGAGCGTCTGGATATCGTCCTTGAATTTGAACTGAACCGATATCTCCTCCGGAAAATCATCACTCACGATCTTCCGGTACATCGAGCGCTTGCTCATGACAATCCCCCTTCCGAACCCTTTCAACAGTCCGGCTCTTGGCTCCGGTCTCAGCCGAGCCCATCACCTCGACCGTCACTCACTTGCCGGTATGGCCATCGGTCGACGCGCCACGTGCATACAGACCGGCAATCTCCTCCGGATCCCACCCGGCAAGCCGTTGTGCGATAGCGGCATCGTACTCTGCGGTTCGCCGAAACGCTTCGCTCGCTAACGCCAACCGAGTCTTCAGTGAGATCTCACCATACCGCCGTAGCTCCTCCAGCACCCCATCATACTGGTCGGGGCTACTCACCGGGATTACACGAAGGAAATTCTTCGCCGCCGCCCGCAGCATCGCAGGCCCGCCGATGTCGATATTGCTCCGAGCGCTCTCCGCGTCCCCGCTACGCACGGCCTTGTCGAACGGGTAGAGGTTGACTGCGACCAGGTCGATCCATTCGGCTCCGAGGCGCTCAACGTCCGCCACGTGAGCCGGATTGTCACGCTCCCCAAGAATGCCGAGGTAGATTCGGTAGTCCAGTGTTTTGACGAGTCCACCCTCCATCTCCGGCTGCCCGGTGAACGCCGAAACCTCGGTGAGCCGCCGCTCCGCATCGCCTCCGAGTATCTCCGCAACGCGCCGGTGAGTGCCGCCGGTTGAGTAGATGACAAGCTCAGGGGATACCTCCGCCAATCTCGGCACGAATCGGTCCAGGCCCTCTTTGTCGAAGACGCTGATAATGGCTCGACGCGGGGTCACGCCCCCTTCGGCCCCTCCCGCTCGGTGATCGATCATGGAACCTCCTGCCGACTCCGCTCTATATAGGCGTATGCCTCGTGATTGTGGATACTCTCGAAGTTCTCCGCTTCCACGCTGAACCACGGAAAGTCGTGAGCATCCTCCATTGATACCGCTACCTCTCGAACCAGATCCTCCACGAAAACCGGATGATCGTATGCCCGCTCGGTTACGTATTTCTCGTCCTCACGTTTGAGAAGGGTGTGCAATCCACTGGATGCGGCCGCTTCAACCAGCTCGATGATCTCTTCGAACCAGAAGAACGGTCCGAGCTCGATTCGGGTCCTGACGACACCCCGTTGGTTATGCGCACCGCGGTCACTGATTTCCCGAGAGCAAGGGCAGAGCGTGGTCACCGGGACGTCGACACCGACCACGAAATGCTGGTGGACGCCTGTGGAGGTTCCACTGTAATGGCAGGTGTACTCCATCATGCTTCTCTGCCCGGAGACGGGAGCCGCCTTCTCCATATAGTACGGAAACTCGATCTCCGCATAGGCGCGCTCAGCCTCAAGCGAGATCCTGATCTCCTCCAGCATCTCCAAGAAGCGCGGCATTGTAAGGTCGCGATGGTACCGGTTGAAGACCTCGATGAATCGACTCATGTGAGTGCCGCGAAATCGATGTGGCAGATCCGCAAACAGATCGACTCGAGCATGCGTCGACTGTGAGCCTTCTCTTCGGTCCAGAACCGTGACCGGATAGCGTACATTCCGCACCCCCACCTTCTGGATCCGCATGTTTCTGTCGTCAAACGAACTCTGAACGTCGGTCATGTGGGCTCTCCGTGAAGATTACTCCGGCTGACATCGACGGTTCACGTTCCGGCGTTATCTCTCCCCTCGGCACGAACAGGCCACGAATACCCGCAAGTCCAACCTCGACCGAGCGGCTCTTCGAGGCGACGAAACATACCGGCGGGCTACCACCGAGTAGAAGCCTGCCGAGCTGCACAGATCGTATTCTGCAGAAGCATGGCGACCGTCATGGGCCCCACCCCGCCGGGGACCGGCGTGATCGCCTTGGCCTTCGGGTTTACTGAATCGAACTCAACATCCCCAACAAGCCGGTAACCGCGCTTGGCCTCAGGATCATC
>PWGF01000296.1 GCA_003554375.1 Spirochaetaceae bacterium | reverse complement strand
CGATTCCGCACCAACCAGCAGTCCCACCTCCTCTTCTGGGTTGCCCAATGGGGCCCGCACGCGGAGATTCTGGAACCCACGGAACTCCGCGAACGCGCCCGGGCGTGGTTCGAAGAGACCGCGCGCCGGTACCGGTAGAGATTCTTCTGCACGAGCGAGCTCTCCATCGTGGAGTAAGCATTGTTGGTACCAGCTCTGAGGGGCTCGGCGCGATGACACGGTTCTCTTCGGGCGACTTCCGACTGCGTTGCTGCGCACTCGTTCAGGACCAACAATCCTTGCCTTACACTTCAGGTTCTGGGCATCAGAGCCTCGAGAGAGACGAAGCGGTGTGCCGGCTTATAGGTGCCGCATGAGATCGGCAGCTGCGTCCGCAATCCGTTGCCAGCCTTCGTCGGAGCGGATATCGAGTCCATTGAAATAGCGAACACTGTCGGAGCGCAACGAGAGGAAGAAGACTCCCGCGGTCACAAGGGCCAAAAGAGCCGGTACATCGGTGTTGTTGTCCGGACGGAGCTCCGCCAGTAGACGGGAGAACGCCTCCGTCTGATCCAGGCCCGATTCCTCACGAAGCTCGGTGGTCAGACGGGTCATTGCGTTGTCCTCAGTAAGCTCCCACACCAGCAGGCGGCGCAACAGGGGATTATCCTCAACGCTCCTTCTGAGCTCAAGTACCGTGCAGCGCATCAACGATTCGGGCGAGAGCTGTTCGTGCTCGTTCGCGCATTCTACCACTCGGAGTGAAATATCCGGCGTAATGCCGCGCAATTGCTCGGCGGCCGTTCGCATGAGGCCCTCAAGGTCTCCGAAATAGCGATATATCAGTACCTTGCTTACGCCTGCGCGCGCCGCAACGGCGTTTATCCCGACTGCGTCGAACCCCTCGTTCTCCATAAGGTCCAGTACCGCGGAAACAATTCTCCGTTCGGTGCTTTCTCGATCCCGCTTCCCTGTCTGCGACGTGTCATCTCCCATAGCTACATGTTACCAGTAAGTGACATTGTGTTCGAGGGGGAAGAGATCTCCATAATCCTTCTCGGTATCGACCGGATCACCCAGGGCCCGAAAGAAATCCCCCCATTGATACAATCCACCCGGGACAAGCCGTTGACATGTCACCATCCGGTAACATAAAATAAAATGTTACTAGGGGGTTACATGATGAGACGACAGTTCATGTACAGCGTACTCGCGGTGGCATTGGTCTCCCTGTCATATACCGGCTGTCAGACCGGTGAGACCGACTTCGGATCGGGCCCGCTCACCGTCGAAACCGTTCCCGGGGAGGCGTATGTCCACTATCTCGACTTGTTCTGGATTATTCGCCTCCCTAATCGGCCGCAGATTGCGGTATGGGTTGAGGATACGGACGGCAATTACCTGGACACGATATACGTCAGTCAGCGTGCCGCCTACGCCGACTGGCGCAGCGCACCCGGAGACGACACTCCGGCCGAGGATCTCCGTCGGCCGGCCTCACTTCCGCGCTGGACCTATCAGGCTACGGGCGTGCCGGCACAGCAAGTGGCGAACGAGCGCGGACCGATGGGCCTCGCGGACACACCGGACGCGGTCACCGGCAGCACCCCGAAAAACGCAGCGCGTTTTTCCGGTTCAGCGTTCGAGGGAGAGGACGCCGTTCGGGTGCTACTCGAGGTGAATCACTCGACGCAGTTCAACGACGCATATCCGGCAGAGGCGGCTGAGGGCACCGAAGGATACTCCGGTGGCGAATGGGGCAGCGGTCAGCCGGCACTCCTCTATGAGGCTGAAGTCGATCCGAACGGATCGGAAACCGTTCCGATGCAACTCTCCGGCCACAGCAGTCCGGACGGATCCACGGGAGCGGTCTACACCGATCTGAGCGGCATCACGAGCGCACGGAAGATCTTGGAGGCGGCATACGTGCACGTAAACCGAGATCCCTGAGCTCGGCGCTCCGGTGGGACGGGCGGCGGCGAGCCATTTGGGCACACCCAAGGTATTCGACGAGGACGTTCCTCCGCGACGTTATGATGACCGCGGAAGCTCACTCGAAACTGAGTGAATCTCCGCTCTTTTTCGTTCCCAGCGACCCGGCTGTCACGGTTAAGGTTGGTGAGGTGTACCCCGTACGCGGCTTGCGTGTGGTGGAACAACGTAGCTGTGGGTTATACTAGCGGATGTGGATGCGGCAGGTCCGCGAACGGACGCGCAAGAGCGCGGCGTCTTGCACTCCCCGGTGAGGCGGACACCGCGGAATCCCGGCCGACAGCCGCGAGGTTCGGCAAAACGCCCGGTAAAAGGCCGGGGACTCACGACGCGGCGAAAAGCCCGGGTACCCGCGGCGTCGCGAGAAGCCCTCCCTGGGAAAGGCAGTCCCGATGATTCACGACGATCGCATACGACATCTGACCGCCGGCCCGCCCTCAAAGGGCCAATTCGTGCTCTACTGGATGCAGCAGGCACAGCGGGTCGCGTACAACCACGCCCTCGCGTTTGCCGCGGACGAGGCGGCGCGTCTCAGGCTGCCGCTCGTGGTGGGCTTTGTCGTAACATCGGGATTCCCGGAGGCAACGCACCGCCATTACCGCTTCATGCTCGAAGGCATCGCCGAGACCCAAACGGAGTTGGCCAAGCACGGCATCCCCTTCCTCGTGCGGGTTGGGGAGATGGTCGACACCGTGGCCGCAATGGCGGAAGGCGCGGCCCGGCTTGTGACCGACGTGGGATATCTTCGGATCCAGCGGGAGGGGCGCAGGCAAGTCGCGCAGGCGCTCCGCTGTCCCGTCACGGAAGTGGAAACCGACGTCGTAGTACCCGCGGCGACCGCCGCCGACAAAGCGGAATCCGCGGCGCGGACACTCCGACCGAAGCTCCTGGCCAAAGCCGATCGATTCCTGGACGCCGTGGACGCGCCCCGGGAGGTGACCGGCCGCTCAGTCGCGCGCTCGCCCATCTCGCCTTCGGACCCGATCGATCCGGCGGCGCTTGCCGAGCGCGTCTGCCCGGAAGCCGGTCCGCCGGGAAAGGCACCGCCGGAAACCTGCCCCCGCAAGGGCTCGGGAAAGGCCCCGCCGGAGTCCGGCCCAGGGACAGCCGCCGGGGACCCCGCCGGCCCCGCACCCAATCCGTCTTCGCAACGGACCACACCGCTCCCCTACTCCGGCGGTCCCACCGCCGCCCGCCGGACGCTCCATCGCTTCATCCGAGAACACCTGTCGAGCTACGACACGCTCTCCCGTGACCCCGCGACCGACTGCCGCTCCCACCTGAGCCCCTATCTCCATTTCGGGCAGATATCCCCCGTGGAAGTCGTTCGCGAGATCCGGAACGCCGATGCGCCCCAGCCGGCAAAGGACGCATTCATCGAGCAGGTGCTCGTGCGGCGTGAGCTCGCCGTCAACTTCGTCTTTTATACCGACGGCTACGACCGCTATGACGACGCGGTGCCCCAGTGGGCAAAGCGAACGCTTGCGGATCACGAGGCCGATCCCAGGCCCCACCGCTACACGCTCCAAGCGCTCGAAGCCGGTCAAACCCACGATCCGTTCTGGAACGCTGCGCAGGGGGAGATGGTTTCGACCGGCAGCATGCACAACTATATGCGAATGTACTGGGGAAAGAAGATCATCGAGTGGACCCCGGATCCGCGGGAAGCCTTTCGCGTCATGCAGACGCTCAACAACCGCTACGAGCTCGACGGCCGCGATCCCAACGGGTTCGCCGGGATCGCCTGGTGCTTCGGCCGGCACGATCGCGGCTGGCCGGAGCGCGCCGTCTTCGGCAAAGTCCGCTACATGAACGCAGCCGGGCTCAAGCGGAAGTTCCGGATGGAGGAGTACGTAGCGCGTCATCTTCCCGGCGCATTTGTGTTATACTGAGAGTAAGATGACTGAGCTAATCAGACAAGTCGTCGAGGAAGTAACCGGCGCAGAGCAGATTGTGCTCTTTGGATCGCGTGCGCACGGCGATTGTGGGGCCGACAGCGATTACGACGTGTTGGCGGTCGTATCGCGTCGTCTTGGCCCGAAGGAACGGCTTCGACTGGCCACCCGCTGTAGGCAGCGCCTTGCGCAGGCCGGTGTTGATGTCGATGTGTTGGTTAAGTCGCCGGAGGAGATCCACGACAAGCGCGGCAGCACCGTCCACGAGGCGCTTAGCTCAGGGATTAGGCTGTGACCGAGCAGGAATATCTAAAGCAGTGGCTGAAAAAGGCGGATCACAATAGGAACCCCGAGACGCTCCCTAAGCAACCCGACCGGCCCGAGGCACCGAGCCGCCCACGTGGCAAAGATGACTCACCGATGAGTCCCGACTAGTCTGACTAGGCTTTAATACTCTCTACGGACTTCTCTACGGACTAGGGAGGAGGATATGCGTACATGGTCACTCCAGGAAGCCAAAGCTCGTTTCAGTGAGCTCGTGAATACTGCGCTGGAGGACGGGCCGCAGCTGGTTACCCGCCGCGGGCAGGATGCGGTAGTCATACTGCCGGCCGAACAGTTCACCGGCGTGCTTGGGAGTCAAAGCCTGAAGGATTTCCTGCTGAGTGCCCCGCGTGCCGAGCTTGATGTCTCCCGCGACACCGACTCAGGGCGCGAGGTGGAGCTGTGATTATTCTTGACACCTGCGTGCTCTTGGAATCGATCAAGCCCGCTCCGGAACCGCGCGTTATGAGTTGGATCGAAAGCCTGCCGGAGCATCGGGTCTATCTGGCGGCAATCACTATCGGCGAGCTGGAGAAAGGCGTCCGATTGCTCGATCCCGGAGCCAAGGCGCAGGCATTGCGCATCTGGCTCGAGCAGCTGCTGGATCGGTTTCAGGGGAGAATCCTCCCGTTTGACGCCAAAGCGGCAACAGTATGGGGGCGACTATCGGCACAGCTGCAGCAGTCCGGCGGGCCGGCGCCGGTTGCGGACTGCATGCTCGCCGCCCTTGCCGGCCGTCACGGCGCCCTGCTGGCCACCCCCAACACCGCGGACCTGTCGCGATGCGGCGTCGACCTGGTTAACCCGTGGGAAGGCTGACGGATCCGGTGCCCCCCTTGCCGTCGGAAGACGCGGCTTAACCGCACGGCACTCTTCCTTCCCAGCTTTCTCGAGGTCCGTCCGTGAGGCGATAGGTACTCCTGGTGCCTCCCCGGCGTCCCTTACCGGGATGAATGGTCCCTGTCGTGCCCCCTCTACCGTTCCTCCAATGGGTTGATCCAAGTGACATCGGCGTACTTGGCAAAGTCTGCATCGGTGGAATAGAGCTTGAGGCCGTGCTCCAAGGCGAGCGCCGCAAGGTGCACGTCCGGTATATCGTTGGCATGAGCTGAAGTCGATTCCAGGATCCGATCGATGACATCAATGTGCCGATCCGTCGGTTGTGGAACCCACGGTGCGAGAGGCGACAGCCATGCTCGCATGTACGAATTGTGTCTGGAACCACGATCGTACGCATAGATGAGCACATTCGCGTCCAGCAGTATCACTTGAACGCCTCACCCTCAGTGGCCGAGAGAACCTCGGAAACGTTGTCCGGATTCGGTATCCTGCACGCCCCGAGATCTTGGTGAACGGTCTGCACCGTAGGCCGTTCACCCGGCAGTTCCGACGCCAAGCCACGCCGGAGCAATTCGTCGATCACTTCCTTCTTGGTCATGCTCCACTCGCCGGCAATGCGCTCGATTTCAAGCGATAGATCGTCCTCCAGAACGACGGTGGTTCGCATATGCACAAGCATATCGCCTGATGCTCGTATATGTCCACGATGCGTACTTGGCGATCGTCACGGCAGCACCCGTGCTCTTGTCCGCGGATCGGACGATACGCGCTTGCACCTGTTCCGCGCAGCGAGGTGAAACATGGCTGCTTCCTATCAGGAGATCGAACAGCAAGTCCGGGCTTTGGCGGCAGAGGAGCACGCCAAGCTTGCAGAGACACTGCTTGAATCACTGAAGACGCCGATTTCCGAGATCAACAAGGCGTGGGCCCAAGAGATTGAAGAGCGGGTTGCGGCATTTGACCGCGGCGAGACACGGTCCTACGCTGCAGAAGATGCTTCTGCGGAAGCACGGCGACTGACTCGGTGAAACATGTCCGGTTCGTCGCGCCGGCGTTCCGGGCCCGCCGCGGCCTTCAGGATGCGTCCAGAATCTTGGTACGAACATACCCGTACTACCCATAAGCCCCAGCGGTAACCGGACCCGGTGCCCCGCGTACGGGACGCTCAGAAGAAGTCGATACTTTCGAACGGCCTAATCGTCGTCCGACTCGCCCTATTGCGATTGCTCTCAATTTCTCCCTGATTACGATGCTCTTCCTTCTCGATGACACCGCCTGCTCGCGCGGAGATCGCACGCGAAGGGAGGAGGATCTCATCGATATCTTCCGCGAACGAGCCGGAATTGGCGTTATACCCGACTCCTGCGGTTAGATACTATCGAGGGCCACGGACAAATGTCGCGCACAGATGGGCGTTGAAGAGCGGGCCCTTCCACTCGGAAGGGCCCGACATCGTGTGCAGCTCGTTGCGGCCCGGGGGGCCTTTCCCGGTCGTTTCTCGTCACAACCGTGCGCCCCCGGACGATCCTCCCCTCCGCTCCCTACCGGGAACCCACTCGCCGCTCCTGATGCCGGTAATTGCCACCGCAACCAGAATCACCGCCGCCGGGCCGATTGAGACTAATTGAACGCCGGAGGATAGACCATCAGTCGCATGGACACCCGATGAGAAGCCGCTCCCAGGAACGGCGGCAGCGATAACACCAAGCGTCGTGCCTCGTTGTAGACTCCGCTGAGTGAATCGATGCATGGCGCGCTTGATGAAGTAAAGCTTCACCGAGTATTCCTCGTTCATCCCGGCCGCGCCCGTTTCTCCCTTCACCAGAAGGTTGAAGCCGTGCCGTTGCCCGAGTTCCTTCGGTATCTTGGTGTCACCCGGCAAGGTGATGTTCCAGGTCATCACACTTCGCCGGTGACGTCACTCCTCTCCATTGATCCGTTCGCGGGCAAGGCATGCGGTCGGAGCTCAGAGCGCCTGCTCGATCCGCCGTTGCGCGAGCTCGGCAACCCCGGTTTTCTCGAGCCGCTTGAGCGCTCGCCGCTCAACCTGAGCCCGTGTGTGGTTTCCGCAGAGGTGCCCCGCGAGCGTAATGTTGTCGAAGATCGATGATTCCTCAGCAGATGTATTTGCTGGAAGATGAATCCCATGTTGGTAAGCCGAAGCTACGCGACCGCGGACTCGGGAAGCTCCGAGAGCTCGAGGCCGTTGAGCATCACCTTGCCGGTAGTGAGGCCGATCCATTCCGGAGATGTTGTAAAGCGGGGTAGGCTTGCCGGAACCCGAAGCCCCATCACCGCAACTAACTCTCCCTATGTCGACCCTTACACCGTACGCCTCCACTCGGGCACTGGGATCGACACGGAGCCTGCCGGGCTCCGGGCGTGTTATGGAGCTGCAAGCCTGCTCGAAATTATGGTATATTGGGGGCGTGGCACAGCAAGCATCCGACACACGGCAGCTGGTTACCCTTCTGGGCGAGCGTTCACAACAGGACTGCGGGCTTATCCTTCCGCATGAGCATGTCTTTGTCGACCTCAGAACGCCCGACACAGCTGATTCGCTCAGCACAACGCCGGAGCAGGCGGTGCCGGTCATGCGCCCGCTGGTGGATGACGCACGGACGGCCGGTGTGACCGCTATGGTCGAGTGCACTCCTGTGGGCGTCGGCAGACGGGCGGATATCGTGAAAGCCGTCGCTGAAGCCTCCGGGATGCCGATCGTCGCTGCGACCGGCATATACCGTGAACCATGGGTGCCGGAATGGGCTCAGGAAGCCTCCGAGGGAGAGCTGGCTGACTGGATGCTACAGGAACTGTGTCACGGCATAGAGAGCACCGGATCACGGGCGGGATTCATCAAGATCAGTGCAGGCGACGACGGTATTACCCCGATGGAGCGCAGAATACTGCGGGCGGCGATCACGGCGGCCAAAGAGGTCGATGCTCTCATCGGTAGTCACACCATGAGAGGATGGGTAGCCTTCGAGCAGCTGCAGACCATCGAGAAGCTTGGCTATGACCCCGGGCGCTACCTCTGGATTCATACCCACCTGGAGCAGGACACCAAGCTGCATGAAGAAATGGTTCGGCGCGGGGCATGGATTGAGTACGACGGAATCAGTTACGGGGACGACGAGCCGTTCATTCGCCTGATTCACCAGATGCTGGATGCGGACTGCGTCCACCGGCTCCTGCTGAGCCAGGACAGGGGCTGGTACGATCCTGCACAACCTGACGGCGGGTTACCCGGAGAGTACACTCACCTGCCACGGGTCTTTCTGCCGAAGCTTCTGCAGTCCGGCGTCCCGCAGGAGATCGTTACACGGCTGACCTGTAGTAACCCCTTCGAGGCCTTTGCACGGAAGGCCTGAGCTATGTGCCGCCCGTAGCCTCTTCTTCGCTTCGTGCTGCCTTGACTCGGCGAACGCGGGTGCTTCACGTCTCCTTCTTTGCGGTGAAGCGGCCACTGCATCTAGACAACGGCATGTTCAACAGACCACGACGGGGTTACACTGCCGACTCCGGAGGTTGCGCCGTATGTGGACTATTGCCGGTGTTCGCTCGGTTGTCACTGCACCAGAAGGCATCGATCTGGTGATTGTCGTTGTCAAGACCTCGATCGAAGATCGTGTGCAGCTCGTTGCGGCCGGGGGGTATGGAGCGTTTCGCTGCAGTGTGCGATACAGAAGCAGTAGGGCTCACATAAGCTCGTACGCGCACGATATGCTTGTTTCTT
>PWGF01000155.1 GCA_003554375.1 Spirochaetaceae bacterium | reverse complement strand
TGTGAAGTGCGTGACCTACAGCCACCAAGGCAGAAGCAATTGCCCCCCTTGAGCCCGGATAACGTCGGTAGTACGCTATCGGTGTAGCGCAACCACCGTGCCCGTCGTAACCCGGCTGCCGCCGCGGTTCGCGTGCCGCCGTATGCCGGCAGTGGCCGAGTACGATGGCAGGCGTAGTCCGCCGCGGTCCGGTAGCAGCATTTGTACGGCGGCGCTTCTGACCGGATTCGCGGAGTGTGCCATGGTACGAGACTGGGAAAGCAGCACCACACCAAAGGAGCCCCAAGACACGCCCCTCGGGGCGCGGCGAATCGATTTCGAAGCGATCGCCCAGCCCCAAGAGCCGTTTCAGACTCCGTTGTGGGCCCGAGTAAAGAGTAGAGCCGGATTCGAACCGCTTGCGGTCGAGATAGCCGGAGCCGACCGCTATGGAGTCGGCCGTCACGATGCAGGTACGCGATCGCATGTGCTGGCGCTAATAGAGCGTTTCGGCTCGGAAACCGGGGCCGCCTATATCCCGTATGGCCCGGAGGCACGGCCGGCTCCGGAGCATCAAGTGCAGTTCCTCAACCAGCTCACCGCGGAGCTCCGCCCGCATCTCCCCTCGGACTGTGCTTTCGTCCGATATGACCTACCGTGGAGCAGTCCGTACGTTGAGGGGGACGATAGCTTCTCCGGCCGGCCCGATCCGCGTCTCCGGGAACTCCGAATCAACTTCGGCACCGGCGAGCCTCCGATTCGCAAAGCTCCGACGGATGTGCTTCCTATCGACACGGTCGTAATCGACCTTCGAGACGAACCCACCCTGTTGAGCTCCATGAAGCCCAAGACCCGATACAACATCCGTCTTGCTTACCGTCGCGGCGTACGCGTTGAGCGATACCGCGGTGCCGATCTCCCCCCGAGCGTTCTGGAGGAGTGGATCCATCTCTACGGAGAGACCGCCCGCAGAAACGGCTTGGTATGTCCGGGCCGGACTCACTTCGAGCGCGTCTTCGCCGCGGACGCCCGAAACGGGAACCGGGGGCACGATGCCAAGGTCGATCTCTTCGTCGCCCGAGAGCCTGTGGGTGCCGGCAGTCGCGCTCTGGCGGCCCTCCCCCTCCTCCGCACCGGAGCTCGCGCTACGTATCTGTATGGTGCTTCGAGCTCCTTCGGCCGGGAGCACATGGCCCCCTACGCCCTTCAGTGGGAAGCGATGTGCTATGCCCGTGTCGCCGGGTGCTTGACATACGATCTGTTCGGAGTCTCTCCAACGTCGGATCCGTCTCATCCACTCTACGGCCTCCGTCGCTTCAAGTCAGGGTTCGGCGGAAGGTCGGTTCACACGATGGGGTGCTGGGATGTTCCGATCGCTCCCGATACCTATGAAGAGCTCCGTGCCCGCGAAAGCGCCGGAGAAGGATTCCACTTGTAGGCGTAAAGGACTAAATGGCGGCGAACGTCCGATGAAGGGGAATTCGCGCTGCAACAGCCATTAATCGACCATGGCCTACCCCACGCGCCTAAGAGTGACAGACGGCAGATGGCGAGCTACAATAGCACGGAGAAGTCCAGGGGGAGAGACAGTGGCCGCCAGTTCCGACGACACGGCAAGGCAGGACGCTCTCGAAAGATACCGATATATAATCAACCTCGCGCGCGACTGCATAAGCTTCATCGACGCTGATTACCGGTACGTCATAGTCAATGAGGCCTATTGTTCGATGGTGAACCGGCGCTACGACGATATCGTCGGACGCACGGTTCCGGAGATCTGGGGAGCGGAACTGTTCCAAGAACAGATCAAGCCTCGACTTGAGCGCGCGCTCCAAGGCTATCCCGTCGAGTATACCACGCGGTTTCGCTTTGAGGATGCCGAACGCCCACGAGAAGTACGGCTGTTCCCCTACTACGAAAATGGGGATCGTGTAACCCATGTCGTTGCATTCACCCGCGAGGTGGAGCCGTCGAATAAGGCGCTCCCTTGGGTCGACGAGCAAGACTATCGGGACCGCCTCACAGGCCTGTACAACCGAGAGACTATGGAAGTGTCGGTGACACAGCAGCTTCTGCATGCGGAACGTTCCACTACGCATCCCCTTCGGGTCCTGCTCTTCATAAGCCTTCGCAACTTCAAGACCATCAACCGTATGCACGGACATCAGATCAGCGATGTGCTGCTCGAGAACACAGCCAGGCGAATGAGCAAATGCCTCCGCAAGAGCGACTTCATATTCCGGTTCGACAGCAACAACTTTGTCATTCTCATCACCGAGATCACCCGAAGCGAGGACGCTTCGCTCGTCGCCCAGAAGATCCACGATCAAGTAATAGTCCCCTACCGCGTGCAGGACGCTGATCTGCACGTCGGGTGTTACATCGGCATCGCAGTGTTTCCGCGGGATGCGGAGAACACGAACGAGCTCATCAAACACGCCAACTCGGCCAGTGTCGAAGCCGAAGATCGTGACCAGCCGTTTCTCTTCTACGACGAAGAGCTGCATCGCCGGGCGGTGTCGCGGGATGAAATGCACACGCAGCTACGCCGAGCCTTCGAGGCGGACGAGTTTCGGTTTCTCTATCAGCCTCTTGTAGGCGTAAAGGACGGTAGGACGCGTATTGTTGGCGCCGAAGCGCTTCTACGGTGGAACCACCCCCGACACGGTTTGCTGCTCCCCGCATCATTCCTCAGGTTAGCCGAAGAGACCCATCTTGTTCTTGCCATCGACAAGTGGGCACTGTTCGAAGTCTGTCGAACCATCGCCCAGCTCGTCCGGCTCCGGGACCTGGTTCTTTCGGTGAACATCAGCTCACTCGGTTTCATCGACCCACACTTCACGGAGATCGTCCAAGGGGCGCTGCACGCGGCCGGCAATCCGGATCCCCGTCACCTCCGCATCGAGGTAACCGAGAGTATGTCGATTGGACACGTCGAATCGGCCACGAAACGCGTCAAAACGCTACAGGAGATGGGAATCGACGTATGGATTGATGACTTCGGCGTTGGCCAGTCTTCCCTTGCGATGCTCCGTTCCTTCCCAGCGCGAGGCGTCAAGGTGGATCGAAGCTTCTTGGACGGTGTCGAGGATTCGCGACGGGAGCGCGAGTACCTACAGAGCATCATTTTCGCGATCAAGGCGCGGGAACGGATGCCGATCGTGGAAGGTATAACAAACCGCAAGCGTCTAGAGATCGCTTACGCGCTCGGCGGAGCACTCTTCCAGGGCTACTATATCGGACATCCCCGTTCCCGTTCGCGTTTCGCACGGCTTCTGTCGTCGTGAGCTCGAGCCCCTAGCCTGCTCCGGCCCCGGGAGCCGGCAAGCCCGATGGTGGTCGCCGACATCGAGTACGTACCTGCAGCCGGCTACGGTTTGTCCCCGAGCCGGCGAGCCAAGGCCTTCTCGAGCTTCTCCGCCCCCATGCGAACCGCATCAAAGGCGGTTGACTCGAGCGACTCGACGGTAACCGGGTCGATGCCGGCAGGTCGTGCCTCCATGTGGCACTTTTTATCCACTCCGCCCTTTCCGGGTCGCTCATCCTTCAGGTAGACCATAACCTTGGTAATGCGCTCTCCGAACCGGCGTTCCACGTGTCGTAGCTGCTTCTTGGCATGTTCCTCGAGCTCTGTAGTGTGCTCGACTCCTTCGGCGGTTTCGATCTCGACGCGCATAGCTATCAATCACTCCTTCGCTTCAGGTGTTGGGCGACGCTCCCCCGGGAAACCGAACGACCGCTTGAGCCTGCATCGGCTTGGCTTGCCCAGGATCTTGAACCGTCGTTCATCCCCGCCCTCGATCCGGAACTTAGAAGTACACCGACACGCAGTCAAGATGAGCTCGCCACCGTCTGCTCCTATCCCTCCAAACCACGGATGCCTCTGCCGAGCACTGTGGGTTGCCGGCAGTCGTCAGGCCTTGCTACCCGCGCAGCGCGTGTTACCGGCACAGAAGCGGGTAACGCTCCCGTAGTCAACCCGATACGAAAACGTCTCTGTGAGCGGCATTCCGTTGCAGAGATGCATGAGGCATCGAACAACCCCGCCGTGCGTCACTACAATTGTCTGCTTTGCCCCGCGCCCCGTGAGTTCCGACAGAAAACCGCGCACGCGGTTCACCATATCGCGAAAGGACTCACCCCCAGGACACCGGTAAGCGACGAAATCCTCCATCCACCGCCGGAGTCTAGGGTCCGTAGAGTTCCTCCACGAGGTCAACTCCCATTCCCCGAAGCTCAACTCCATCAACCGATCGTCGGTGACAAAGGGCAGGCCGGCCGCTTCCAACAGTAACGTACAGCGTGATAGCGGGCTGGAGACTATGAGCACATCCGAGGCTTCCGGCAGCTCTTCTTTGAGCTCGGCTGCACGCACCTGGTAGCCAGGCAACAATGGAACATCGGACTGTCCGTAGAGAAGATCGGGTTGGACCGCCACACGAGTATGGCGCACGGCATAGATGTACATCGTTTCGACTCCGGCCTCCTTCGGGCCCGGAGGCATGGACCCTGACGGCCGCCTTCCGAGCCTCCTGCACCGGGGGCGCCCGTGATGGCGTGCACGCCCAAGAACCGCCGGGGAAAATGCAGTGGCCGAGGACGTGGCGCCGAAGCACGGTGGCCGAGCAATCAGCGAGGACAAGTGCGTCAGTCCTGCGCCAGTGCGTACCCGTTAGGACGTAGCGCGCAAGTATGGTATCATGCCTATGAAGGAGCCTCCAATGGAAAAGCGACAGTACGCAAAGCATGACGTGCATCTTTCTCTGGTAGGGTTCGGCGGAATCCTCGTTACTGACGAAACCACCGAGGAGTCGTCGCGGCGGGTTTCGATCGCGATCGACCGCGGTGTGAACTACTTCGACGTCGCGCCCACGTACGGCAACGCGGAAGAAATGCTGGGGCCGGCTCTGGAGCCCTACCGGAATGATGTCTTTTTGGCCTGCAAGACCAATATCCGGCATGCCGAAGGCGCCG
The DNA here is from genome assembly GCA_003554375.1 of Spirochaetaceae bacterium. Taxonomy (GTDB): domain Bacteria; phylum Spirochaetota; class Spirochaetia; order DSM-27196; family SKKC01; genus PWGF01. Next base: position 3,815 of record PWGF01000155.1, on the reverse strand, counting down.
AGAAGGAGTTCCGGCAGTCGCTCGCCAATCTGCGTACCGACCATTTCGACCTCTACCAGATCCACGGCATTGAGACTGAAGAGGAAGTGGACCAGGTACTCGCGCCGGACGGCGCCCTCGGCTTCTTCCGGAAGCTGCAGGAGCGTGGCGACATCCGTTTCATCGGGTTTTCGGCGCACAATGAGGACGCCGCCCTGCGGCTTCTGAAGTCGTTCGACTTCGACTCCGTTCTCTTCCCTATCAACTGGGCAACCTGGCACGCAGGCGGCGTAGGGCAGCGAATCGTGGAAACCGCGGAGGAACGTGAGACCGCGGTCCTCGCGCTCAAAGCTCTTGCGCTCCGCCGCTGGAATGCGACCGAGGAGCGTAGCTGGAATAAGAGCTGGTACCGACCCGTGGACACCTACGAAGAAGCCGAGCAGGGTCTTCGCTTCACGCTCTCCCGTCCTGTCGTTGCAACGGTGAGCCCCGGGAACCTCGAGCACTTCGAATGGATGTGCGACGCCGCGGAGCGGTTCACCCCTCTCTCGGAAAGCGAGGAGCAGGAGATTGAGAAGCTCGCCACCTCAGCAGAGCCGATCTTTTCCAGAACCGTCACGGCGATATAGAAATACATAGAAGATCGCTTAGAGCCGACTGCCTCCTGCCACACCAAGCCCGGAGCGCGGTCACTCCGACACGTCGTATACTGCCCTACTCTCCCCGAGCCGTCCATCACCAAGCGAACCGGGCGTCGCCGGCGTCTCCCTGCCTGCCGCTTGTTACTGCACCAGTAGGACATGGGGATCGCGCCGTTCAGAGCATACGAAACATCAAATCGACGCGTAAGGCCCAAAGATAACGATTTGCCGTCAACAACAAATCCTTAGTATAGTTCGACGGAGCAATAACACTGGATAGAGAGGAACCCGCTATGAAGATGATGTATGGGATGCTCATGGCCCTGGCGCCTGCGACCCTGTATGCGCTCTACGCTTATCGCCTAGAAGCGTTGCTCCTGATCCTAACGGGCGTCATTTCAGCAGTGGCCGCCGAAGCGCTCTTCCAGAAACTGACCGGCCGAAAAATAACCGTTACAGACGGCAGTGCAGCGATCACGGGACTTCTGCTGTCCCTGGCAGTATCCGTTTCAACACCCCTGTACGCTCTTGCCGTTTCGGCTGCCTTCGGCATAATCGCCGGCAAACAGCTTCTCGGTGGGTTAGGCAAGAACCTGTTCAACCCCGCGCTCTTTGGGCGACTCTTCTATCTCTTTGTTTTCCCCGATTCGATACTTCCCTGGAAGCTGCCGGTCCCCTGGCGGGAGGCGGTGGACACGACGGCCGCGGCAACTCCTCTTGAAGCACTCCGGGAAACCGGCGAGACGTCTCCGGAGATTCTCAACATGTTCCTCGGGCGAATCCCCGGGACCCTGGGGGAGATATCGGCTCTGATGCTTCTAATTGGAGCTGCTTTTCTGATCTATAAGGGGTACGTGCGCTGGAGGATCCCCGCAAGCATATTTGCCACGGTTCTGGTAGTCTCGGCTATTGCGGGTCAGAATCCTCTGTTCCACTTCTTTGCGGGAAGCCTTATGTTGGGTGGGTTCTTCATGGCCACCGATCCGATGACCTCCCCCCGTTTCCCGAAGGGACAGGTGGTTTTCGGCATAGGCATCGGGCTCATCATTATGGCCATGCGCTTCTGGGGCTGGCAGACCCCCGGCGTATATGAGTTTACTGAGGGCACCACGTTCGCGATTCTGACCATGAATCTGTTCGTGCCCTATCTCAACAGTAAGTTCAGACCCGCCCGGAAGTGACTACGGACCAAGGAGCCGCCGAGGAATCACGGACTAGGGGTCCAACGCTCTGATGGCTTAACAAGGCAAGGCTGGAATATGGAGGTACTCGAATGATTGTGGATTCAATAATCCGACTCACATCGGTAGTTGCGGTAATACTTATTGTTGCTCTGGGCTGGTCCAGAATAGGCGCCGCTCGCCTCAAAAAGAAGGGCGTTGAGGAATCAAAAGCCAAATCCGAGGCTAAGAAGAGCGCCACGAAGTACTCCTTGATAGCCGCCTTTCTTTACATGGTGGCGATGGTGAGTGTAGCGGGCCTGTTCATGTAGCGCCGAGCCGGCCTCGATACCGGTCCGGGTAGCCAAGCCTTTGACACATTCCCCAAAGCAGACTATGATTCTGTCCGGTTCGTGCGTGGTCCGGTTCCGCCCGTCCTCACCCCCTGCGGTGAGGACGGGTGGTCCGGCTAAGAGGGAACCGGGTGAAAATCCCGGACGGTCCCGCCACTGTGACAGGCAGCGCCCGCTGAAGGAGCCACTGGAGGCCACCCCTACCCTCCGGGAAGGCCGGCGGGAGAGCCTGGAGTCAGGAGACCTACCGCGCGCGATATACCTAATGGCCCACGGTGAATGGGTCGGGTATGGATCGGCACACCCCTGTTGACTCCATATCCACACTATCTCTTTTCGAAAGGTGTGGAGTTATGCACATACATTTTCTCTTTCGTTCGCTTTCTCGCTTGCCGGCAGTAGCCATGTTCGCTGCCGTCACGGTAGCCGGGCTCGGTGCGGAAACGTCGTATCCCATCGAGTACACCGGAACGTACGACCGTACGGTTACGGTGGAATCGGAGCCTGAACGAGTTGTCTCGATCGCTCCAAGCATCACCGAGATCATGTTCGCAATCGATCGTGACGACCGCCTTGTTGGCCGCACAAGCTTCTGCGACTATCCCCCGGAGGCGCTCGAAGTCGAGGAGATCGGGTCGCTTCAAGAGCCGAACATTGAGAAGATCATCTCCCTCGAGCCGGATCTGGTAATCGCGTCCACGCACTTCACCCGTGACGCATTCGAGCTCCTCGAACAGGCAGGCGTTCCCGTTGCGATCATTGACGACGGTCAAGAAGGCCAATCGTTCGAAGACGTCTACGACTCGATCCGGGACGTAGGACTTCTGACCAATGCGCAAGAAAACGCCGAGCGCGTTGTCGAAGACATGCAGGCGACCGTGCGCGAGGTGGAAGAGACGGTAGCCGGTGCGTCCCGTCCACGGGTCTACTACGTGATCGGCTTCGGTGAAGGAGGCGACTACACGGCCGGAGGAGATACGTTCGTCGGCCGGCTTATCGAGATGGCCGGAGGCGACAACATCGCTTCCGACGTAGAAGGTTGGTCGTACAGCCTCGAACGCGTAATTGCGGCTGATCCGGACATCGTGATCAGCTCCAAGTACCACGGCATCCCGGAACAGCTCGAAGACGCGCACGGTTACCGTGACCTGGATGCAATTCGGGAAGGGCGTCTCCGACCGATCGATAACGACAAGATCGACCGCCCGGGCCCCCGACTTGCCGATGGCCTCAGGGAGCTGGCGGAAGCGATCCACCCGGAGCGCTTCTAAGTGCGACGCCTCCTGTGGACAGCGCTGCCAGCGCTTGTGCTTGCCGCCGCGGCGGCGTCCCTGACGCTCGGCAGCGCAGATATATCCCTTGCGCAGCTCTTTGCGGTTCTCCGTGGGGTTGGGGAGAGCTCCACGTCGGTGATTATCCTCAGGATCAGGCTGCCGCGGATCCTCCTCACGATCCTCGTAGGAACCGGGCTTGCAACGAGCGGAGCCGTGTTTCAAGGTTCCTTTCGTAATCCCCTCGCGGAACCATATATCCTGGGGGTTTCCTCGGGAGCAGCTTTGGGGGCAACGATCTACATGATCACGGGAGGCCCGGAGCTTCTGGGTCGCTCCGGGCTCCCGGTGGCCGCGTTTCTCGGTGCGCTTACCGCTTCCGGACTCGTAGTAGCGATCGGCGGAGGCGGG
>PWGF01000371.1 GCA_003554375.1 Spirochaetaceae bacterium | reverse complement strand
TCCGCTCGCGCTCCGCCCTGCACGCCCCTCGCGGTCTTCCGCTTCCCCCACCACAGGCAAAGCTCCGCCCGCCTGCTCATCCCCGGCGCCCCAACATCGCCAACAATTCGTGCCTCACCCTCCATCTCACCGGGACGGCCCCCGCGTTCACTCCCACAACGGCGGGTACTCCGGGGGGCCGGCGGGCTCCGTCGCGTGGTGGTGTACGGCGGCGATGGAGAGGAGGCGAGCTTCGCTCCAGGGCGGGCCGAGGAGCTGGAGGCCCACCGGCAGCTCCGTGGCTCCGTCCTCCGGGGTGACGAGCCCGGCGGGGAACGCCACCGCCGGGCATCCGGCAAGATTCGCCAGGGCGGTGAAGCGGTCGGCCTGTTTCCGTGCCAGTGGGCCCGGGCCGGCGTCCCCGAGCGGGAACGCCGGCGTCGGGAAGGTAGGCGCGAGGAGCGCGTCACACCGGGCGAAGGCCTCCGCGAGCTCGCTCGAGATCCGCCTTCGCAGCCGCTGGGCCCGTGCATAGTAGCGAGCATGGAAGCCGCTTCGGAGAATGAACGTTCCAAGGAGGATCCGCAGCTTCACCTCGGGACCGAGCCCGTCGCTTCGCGCCATCCGAACGAGCTCATACGGGTTATCCGCCGGCTCCGCCGGCCGCACCCCGTAGCGAATGCCGTCGAAGCGGGCCAGGTTGGAGCTTGCTTCCGCGGAGGCAATCGTGTAGTAGACGGCAGCGGAGTAGTCGAGGCATCCGAGCGTGATCTCGACGGTTTCCGCTCCAAGGGAACGGAGGCGATCTACGCTTTGGCAGTAGACCGCGCGCACCTCGGCCGAAAGCCCCAGATCGCCCGCAAGGACCCCAATCCGCCTGCCGGCAAGCCCCGCGCCGTCCCGTGCTCGAGCAACGTCCTCAAGGGTTGGTTCCGGAGTTCGGCCCGTCTGGCCCGCTTGGCCTGTGTGGCCTGCTTGGCCCGCTTGGCCTGTGTGGCCTGCTTGGCCCGCTTGGCCTGTGTGGCCTGCTTGGCCCGCTTGGCCCGCTTGGCCCGCTTGGCCCGCTTGGGCCGCCGGGACCGTCCAGGCCGTCGAGGACGTCCGGGCCAGCGTGGTAGGGCTCGCCGGGCGTAGGGCTCCCGGCGCGCTTGGCGAGCCCGGGGCGAGAGAGGGGCTTGGGCTTGTGGTCTGGTCCCACTCGTCCGGCCCGGCTATGACATCGAAAAGAAGCGAAACGAGCTCGGGCGTGGCGCCCAGAACGCCGATCGTCTCCAGGCTGGAGGCGTACGCAACGAGCCCGTGCCTGCTGACTGCTCCGTACGTCGGCTTGAGGCCGTAGACGCCGCAGAATCCGGCGGGCTGACGGATCGAGCCTCCGGTGTCCGAGCCGAGCGCGAGGGGCACCATGCCCGCGGCCACAGCGGCAGCGGAGCCGCCGCTCGATCCGCCGGCAGTACGCGAGCGGTCCCATGGGTTACAGCAGAGGCCGAGCGGACTCGTGTCCGTTGCGCTTCCCATCCCGAACTCGTCGAGGAGCGTCTTTCCCGGTATCGATGCGCCTGCGGAAGCGAGCCGCTTCACGGCCGTCGCGTCGTAGGGAGAGCGATACGTCCGGAGAAGGAGGCTCCCGCAGGTGAGGTGAAACCCTTCTACGGCGATGTTGTCCTTCACGGCTACGGGAAGGCCCGCAAGCGGGGCTCCTTCGCCTCCGGCGTTGGCAGTGGTTGCCGTCGGGCGGCGGGCCGGATCGAGCTCGAGGAACGCTCCGATCTCCTCGTTTCTGCTGCGGAGCGTGTGGTCATAAAAGGTGCCGGGGTCTTCCGGGGCCGGTGCGTACCGTTGCCCCCGGCGGCCGGCGTCTCGGGGATAATCCATGACACATTCCCCTTCCGTTGTGTCGGTGAGCGAGGTGACGCAGCTGTGGCTTCTGAACGTGCCTACAGGACGTTGGGAACGGCGATGAACCGGTCTTCCGTCTCTTCAGCTGCTTCCACGAGGTCAGCCGAGCGTGCCGCTACGACGGGGTGGTCCGGGCGAAGCCCGGAGGCCCGGCGGAGCGGTTGCACGGGGCCGTAGTGCGTCGGGTTGGCGGGATTGGGATCGGCCGCGCCCGCGGCCGTGTCCTCCAGCGCGGCTTCCGCCGCGGTCATCGAATCGAGGTAGGTGAGCATCGACTGCACTTCTTGGGCGAAGCGCTCGTGCTCCTGGCGGGAGAGCGCAATGCGCGCGAGATCCGCAGTTATACGAAGCTCCCGATCGATCATGACCGAAGCGTATATCTTCTACAAGTAGGTGTCAATCCTTCTACACGATAACACTGCAGAATTATTCGAATAGTATTCCTACTCATGGGTACCTTTGTGTTTGATCCTGCCGGAGATTCCGGAGAAGCTGCGAAGCTCTTGCGCCGCGTACCTCATACCGGTTGGAGGACCAGTTCAACGCCGAAAGACGTGCCGGGAAAGAACGCGCCGGGTCATGTAGCGTGCTTCGCTCCGATAAAGCTACATGGCGGTAGGTTTGCTTATAGCAACGCACAAGGACGTCAGAAAGTTTCCCTGTAGCTACTTCCCGGAACTATGAAGAAATGCTATCTTACCAGACAGACAAAACGCAAAGCCTCGAGCGCCGGAGGTGCCGAGGGACGGAAGGAGGATAGTATGGCAGGTTTTGAGTCCGCGCAGGACGTGCTGGGCACGATCGAGAAGGAGAAGGTTCAGGTGGTGGACCTCCGGTTCATGGACTTCCCCGGAATATGGCAGCACTTCTCGATTCCGGCGCATGAGCTCGACGAGGACACCTTCGAGCAGGGAATGGGCTTCGACGGGTCAAGTATTCGCGGCTGGCAGGAGATCAACGAATCGGACATGATCGTCAGGCCCGTCCCGCACAGCGCTTTCATCGACCCGTTTTTTCAGCACAAGACGCTCGTCATGACTTGTGACATTTGCGACCCGGTCACCGGAGAGGACTACACGCGCGACCCCCGGAGCGTCGCCCGGAAGGCGGAGCAGTATCTCAAGTCCACCGGGATCGGGGATACGGCCTACTTTGGCCCGGAGGCGGAGTTCTTCGTCTTCGACGACATCCGCTTCGACCAGAACGAGCACAGCGGCTACTACTTCATCGACTCGGTTGAGGGCCGGTGGAACTCGGGACGCGACGAGCAGCCGAACCTCGGCTACAAGCCGCGCTACAAGGAGGGATACTTCCCCGTTCCCCCCTCGGACAGCCTCCAGGACATCCGGAGCGAGATGATGCTCGTGCTCGAGTCGATCGGTGTGCCGGTGGAGGCCCAGCACCACGAGGTAGCGAGCGGTGGCCAGTGCGAGCTCGACATGCGCTTCGGCACGCTCGTGAAGATGGCGGACGATCTCCTCAAGTACAAGTACGTGGTGAAAAACGTGGCGCGCCGTCACAACAAGACGGTCACCTTCATGCCCAAGCCAATCTGGAACGACAACGGAAGCGGGATGCACATCCACATGAGCTTCTGGAAGGACGGCAAGAACCGCTTCTATGGCGACGGCTACGCCGGGCTATCCCAGGAAGCGCTCTATGCGATTGGCGGGCTCCTCAAGCACGCGCCGAGCGTGCTCGCCTTTAGCAACCCAACCACCAACAGCTACAAACGGCTCGTGCCCGGCTACGAGGCGCCGGTGAACCTCGCCTACAGCTCGCGGAACCGCAGCGCCTGCATCCGCATCCCGATGTACCACACCAGCGAGAAAGCCAAGCGCTTCGAGTTCCGCTGCCCGGATCCCAGCGGCAACGCCTACCTCACCTTCAGCGCGATGCTCATGGCGGCGGTCGACGGCATCCAGAACAAGATCGATCCGGGCGATCCGCTCGACAAGAACATCTACGACCTCCCGCCGGCAGAGGCGGCGAAGGTCCCCAAGACGCCGGGGAGCCTGCGCGAAGCGCTCGAGCACCTCAGGCGCGACCACGAGTTCCTCCTCAAGGGGGACGTCTTCACCGAGGACGTGGTTGAGACGTGGATCGACTACAAGATGGAGAACGAGGTGCTTCCGATCGATATGCGCCCGCACCCGTACGAGTTCGCGCTCTACTCGGACATCTGAGGGTACACGCCTGGCGCCGGCCGCCCGACCTCGGCACCCAGCGCCGGGCCCGCAGCCGGCGCCGGACTGCCTGCAACGGTCGGCTGTCGACGACGGTCGGCCGCGCCCGGCCGCGGAGCGGGGTTAGGCGCCCCGCGGGATGGGCGCTACTCATAGCGGAGCGCCTCGATCGGGTCGAGCCGGGAGGCTCGGTAGGCCGGGTAGCCCCCGAAGAAGAGGCCCGTGGCGAGCGCAAAGCTGAATGCCATGATAACGGCCTCAGGGCTGATCGCTGACGCGAGACCGGCAAAATGCTGGAGAGCCCACGAAAGAGCGTACCCTGCAGCAATGCCGATCAGCCCTCCGCCGGCGGAGAGCAGCACTGCCTCGGTGAGAAACTGCGTCATGAGGTGCGAGGCGCGCGCGCCGAGCGCCATGCGGATTCCGATCTCCCGCGTTCGCTCCGTGACCGACACGAGCATGATGTTCATGATGCCGATCCCGCCTACAATGAGACTGATGGCGGCAATGCCTGCGAGCATGAGGGTGAACGTATCGGCCACGCCTGTCGCCGCGCCGATAACGTCCATCTGGTTCGCCACGTAGAAATTCGCCAGGTCCATCGAAGGAAGACGCCGAAGTCCGAGGAGCTCCTGCTCGATTCGTTCCTGGAGCTCGTACATGACCTCGAGCGACGAAGCTTGCACGTTGATCATCGCGAAGCTGTCCTCTCCGGAGAGTCTTCGGCGATAGGTGCTCAGCGGAATCAGGACCGACGCATCCTGGGTGGGTGATCCCTTCTCTTCCATGACGCCGGTTACGCGGAAGGCGTGGCCGTTGATGCGAATGCTTTGGCCGATGGGATCGCGCCCGTCCGGGAAGAGAGTCCGGTAGACTTCCGCGCCAATTGCCACTACGTTCCGGCGGTGCTCGGCGTCGGAAGCGGTGAAAAAGGAGCCGTAAGCCGGTTGGAAGTTCCGGATCTCCGGATAGGCCGGCTCGGTGCCCACCACGGTCGCCGCCATGTTTCGGTTTTCGAACTTGAGCTGGCCTTCCAGCGTGGACTCGGCGGCGGTGAGCACCACCTGGTTTTCCGGGAGAGCCTTGATGGCGGCGAGGTCTTCTTCGGTCAAGGTGGGCCGGATCCGTGTGGTTCGCGGACGTACGAGCTGGGTGCTCGTCGTCGGTTCGCCGGAATAGACAATGAGAAGGTTGGCGCCGAGCCGGGTGAGATCTTCCTCGACCTGGGCTCGTGCGCCCTGGCCGAGACCGGTAAGCGTGATAACCGACGCAACGCCGATCATCACTCCGAGCGCGGTGAGGAAGGCGCGCCCTTTGCTCGAGAAGATGCTCCGGAAGGACATCGCGATGTTCTCCCACAGCATAATGAGGTTCGCGGCGAGTCTCATACTCGTCCCTCCTGCCCGAGTGCCAAGGGGCGGGGCTGCCCTTCCGGCGCCACGGCCGATTGTTGGTGCGCGTTCTGTCCCTGAGGGGCCGGCGGCGCCGCGGCGGGCTGTACCATCCCGTCGCGGAGTCTGATGGTGCGGTTGGTTCCTTCAGCCAGCTCGAGCTCGTGCGTGACGAGGACGACAGTTACCCCCTCCGTGTGGAGCTCCTCGAACAGCTCCATGATCTCCCGGCCGGTGGTGGTATCGAGCGCTCCGGTGGGCTCGTCGGCCAGGATGACCGAGGGACTGCCGATCAGAGCGCGGGCGATTGCCACTCGCTGACGCTGTCCGCCGGACAGCTCGCTCGGCAGATGGTCCATGCGGTCGGCGAGCCCGACGCGCTCGAGCATCTCCTCCGCTCGTCTTTGGCGCCGGCCCGCCCCGACTCCGCGATAGACGAGCGGCAGGGCGACGTTCTCCAGCGCCGTGGCACGCGGCAGGAGGTTGAACACCTGGAACACGAAACCGATTCTGAGGTTTCTCACCTCGGCGAGCTCGGAGGCATCGAGCTCCGCTACTTCCTCTCCGGCAAGGCGGTAGCTCCCGTCGTCGGGAGTGTCCAAGCAGCCGATGATGTTCATGAGGGTCGACTTGCCCGACCCGCTCGGCCCCACGATCGCGACGAACTCTCCCTGTGCTATATAGAGCGACACGCTCGCAAGGGCGGTCACGGTGGTCGGTCCCATCCGGTACTCTTTGACTACGTCCTGTATCTCGATCATATCGGCTACTGCCCTCCTGTGCCGTCTCCCTGGCCGCCTGCGCCGGATCCCGGGCTCGCGCCGTCGGTGGCCCTATCGCCGGTTTCGCTCTCCCCCGGACTCCCTACTCCGGGTAAGGGAATAGCGGAGGAGTCATTGTCGGACGCTGCTTCGTCCGATGCCGAGTCCGGGAGAACACCCTGTTCTTCGGGTATTCTCACAAGCTCTCCTTCGTCGAGGCCTTCGTGGATGACGGCCTCGATCCCATCGTGTGCTCCGAGCTCGACCTCGCGTGCTTCGAATCGATTGTCCGCGCTCTGAGAGGCGTCGGGGGCGGCGTCGGAGGCGGCGAACTCAAGGGCGTCGGGGGCGGCGTCGGAGGCGTCCGCGGTATCACCTTCCTCTTCCCCGGAGAGAACATGGACGACCGTTGCCGACTGTACTGTCGATACGGCGGCGGCGGGCACGACGATACCTTCATCACGGTGAATCCTGACGTTGAGGTCTGCGTTCATTCCCGGTCTCCAGGCGCCGTCCTCGTTTTCCGCAGTCGTTGATACGCCGAACACGGGGATGTTCTCGACGAGTTCCGCCTCGGGGCTAATCTCTTCGACTCGTCCGCGTAGCGTGTGCTCCGGCAGAACGTCGCTGCGGATTGACACCGGCATCCCCTCCTCCAGGAGACGGACGTCGTACTCATCCATTTCGGCAACGAACCGGACCCGGGAGACATCGGCGAAGCTGAGAAGCCGGGAGTTCTGACTCACCCGTTCGCCTTCGGCAACCTCCACGTCCAGTACCGTGCCATCGAATGGGGCTGAGATTACGGCTTCCTCCGAATCAGCCTCGGCCTCCGCCACATCGAGTTCCGCACGCTCCACGGAGAGCTCGGCCGTTCGAAAGTCCCGCTGTTGCTCGTGCAGCTCTTCGCCGGCTCTCTCCAGCTCCTCGCGTGAAATCGCCCCGGATTCGTAGAGTTGCTCCTGCTCGCTCAGATGCCGTTCTGCGCCGGCGAGATTCTGCTCCGCTCGCTGCTTCCTGATAGTTGCGTCGTCCAGCGCGATACCGGCTCGAACGACACTCCGTTCGAGGTCTTCAGTCCCGAACTCTACCAGGGCTTCCCCTTCACTCAATCGCTCGCCCGGCTTGGCGATGTATGATACGCACCCTGAGGTTGCAGCTCGTACGGTCCGCTCCACATACGGCTCGGTACGCGCGGGGCTCTCGACCGAGACGGTCACGGTTCCTTCGGTTGCTTCTACGGTCTCAGGTTGGACTTCGCTCGCATAATTCGAGGTGACGTCATTCAGTGATTCGTACGCGACCCATCCCCCACCGCTTAGCGCGACCAGAGCGAGAAAGGCAACAATTGTTTTGCGCACGCCGCGTGACGACGAGCTTCTCCGTCTGTTTTTCCGGGTACTTCGCTTTCTGCTCATGAACCCTCCCTTCGGCTTGGCTGTATTGGCGGCACGAACGGTATGAGCGGTGCCGCCATACCGCCATAGTTGCTGTTTCCACTGCGAGTTTGAGGCCGCGGGCACGGCCCTACTGCCGGCCGCTTCCTCCTCCGCCGCCTCCTCCGGACGCTCCCCCTGGTGTCCCGCCGCCCGGAGGTGCGCTTGGTGCGCCGCCGGTGGTACCGGCACCGGGGAGCGGAATCGCCGACGAAGGCTCCGAGCGGTCCGCCGGCTCGCTCGCGGCTACGGGGAGCGCCCCGGCGTCGAGGGGAATCCGTATCTGCTCCCCGGGCTCGAGCCCCTCATGAACCACGATGTTCATCCCGTCATCCAAGCCGAGCGTGACCGGTCGCGCTTCGAAACGTCGGGGCTCCTCGGTGGTCGCGTCCCCCTCGGTCTGCGTATCCGAAGATGCACCTTCCGAGGCGTTCTCGGCGTCCGGGACCTCTTGGGAGCCCTCTCCGGGAGGGGCGCCCTCTCCGGGCGGGGTGGTGGAAGCCGGGACCTCGTTCGCGGCGGCAACGTTGCTTCCGGATTCGCTAGCTGTCGAGTCGTACTCCGGGACTTCGACGTAGACATGCGGCTCTCCCTGAATGTAGGAGACGGCGCCCGAAGGGATGACAATGCCGCTCTCGCGGGCGATCCGGATGCCCATGTCGGCGGTCATGCCGGCTTTCCAGAGCCCGTCAGCGTTGTCGGCGGCGGCGGTGACGCGGAAAACCGGGATATTGTTTACGATCTGGGCGCTTGGACTGATCGAGTCGATTCGAGCTCGAAGAACGTCGTCCCCTAAGACGTCGCTCCGGACGGTCACGGGCATGTTGGGAAGGACGCGTCCGATATCCCATTCGTCGATCTCCGCCGTAAACCGCAGGCGGGAGAGGTCGGCAACAGTGAGGAGAGTTGCGTTCTGGGAGGCGCGCTCGCCCTCGTCTACCTCGACCGAGAGCACGGTTCCGTCGAACGGCGCCCGAATCGTGGCAGATTCACGATCGCGCTCCGCCGATTCCAGATCGATGCCGGCTCGATCGACGGCAAGCTCCGCCGAACGGAGGTCACGCTCGGCCGTGAGGAGGCGGTCCTCCGCGGCGTCGAGCTGCTCGCGGGATGTCGCACCGGCGGCG
>PWGF01000357.1 GCA_003554375.1 Spirochaetaceae bacterium | reverse complement strand
CAATATGCTAGCTCTCAGCTAGCTGGGCGTCCATGCTGGAGAGTTTTGGGCAGGGTAGGGGTAAGGGTAGGAAAATATCAGGAGGCGGTGAAAATGGATAAAAAACTAACCCCCAAACAACAAAAATTCGTAGAAGAATACCTGGTGGATCTGAACGCATCCGCCGCTGCCAGGCGGGCTGGGTATAGCCCTAAGACAGCCAACAGACAGGCCGCCGAGACCTTGACAAAACCTGTAATTCAAGAAGCGATCGCCAAACGGCAGGAAGCACTGAGGAAGAACACAGACATCACTCCCGAGCGGGTAGCTAAAGAGTTTGCCCGGCTGGGCTTCGAGGAAGAGGAAATCTCAGTGAAGGACAAGCTCAAAGCGCTGGAGCTGCTGGCCAAGCACCTGGGAATGTTTACGGAAAAGCATGAGGTTAGCGGGCCCGGGGGCGGGCCAGTGATGATTGAGTTCGTGGAGCCGGAGGAGTAGCCGAACTGGGCTGAAAGTGGCCAGAACGGTTTTTCTTGTTAGTGGTATGTATTTGACACCAGGTAGTGTCATCATGACACCACCCTACAAATGTTCGGTGTGCGATGGCGCACTACAAGCACCAAGCAAGCGTTTGTATAAAATGCGGGATAGGGTAGCACCCGAAAAGCGGCAAGTCCTACCGCCTTCCCGCTATTCACTTTTTAGGACAATACAACACAAGGGACGGTGTTGAAATTGAGCAGAAGCGGGGTAAGGATGGATGTTCCATTCTTCCAGGTGCCTAATGCGGTCTTCAGGTTAGGGTTAAAAGTAAGCGAGTTAGCTGTTTATACTTATTTATGCAAGTGCGGCAACCAGGGGGGCACAGCTTTCCCAAGTTATAACGATATTGCAGCCAAATGTAGTATATCAAGAAGCACAGCAATGAGGGCAGTTAAAAGCCTGGAGGCTAAGGAAATAATAGTTAAGCAGAAGCGTTACAGCGGTAACCGGGAAGAATATTTTTCTAATGTCTATGTAGTGCAGCACTCTTTCGAGGCAAGCGAGTCGCTGCCAGAGGACCTGGTATTTGATTCCTTCCATAGTGCCGGAGCCACAGAGCTACCGACTGAAGAAGTCCGGCAGGAAACCCGGGAAGCTATCGAGGAAGGACAAAAGGTGATAGATGCCCGGGAGAGATGGAGCAGGTGATACCATGCCCACAGCAGCAAAACAACCACAACCACAGAAGCCACAGCAGATAACCTGGAAGAAGCAGCCCAAGCAGATAGACTTCCTTAGATCATGCGGCCTGTCACATCCCTTTGAGGGTGGCAAGCCGAAGAAACCCCAGGCCAGGGTGATACTGTTTGGAGGATCAGCAGGAGGGGGCAAGAGCGATGCCCTCCTGGTGGCCGGTATCATAGCAGCGGTTAGCTTCCCAGGGGCAAATATCGGCTACTTCCGGCGGGAATATCCCCAACTGGAGGGGCCTGGTGGTGCTATCATGCGCAGCCATGATTTACTCACGGGCCTGGCCAAGTATAACGGCAGCCTGCGCCGGTGGAAGTTCGCTAACGGCAGCATATTGCAGTTTTGCCACAGCAAGAACGAGACGGACATATACAGCTACCAGTCGCAGCAGTTCGATGTGGTGCTGATAGACGAGAGCACACACTTCAGCCGGTTCCAGGTGCGGTATCTGCTTACCAGGAACAGGGCCACAGTTAAGGGGATAACACCTTTTATGGCGCTGGCGTCAAACCCGGGCAACATCGGGCACGGCTGGCACAAGCAGGAGTTCATAGACGTAGGTGTTCCAGGGCAGCCGGTGGATGTAGAGGTAGAGCCGGGGCGGGTGGAAACGCACCTGTTCATCCCTTCCCGCCTGCAGGACAACCAGATCCTGGAGCAGCGAGACCCAGGCTACAGGGCTACGCTGGAAAGTCAGCCGGAAGAGATACGCAGGGCGCTCCTGGACGGGGATTGGGATGTATTTGCGGGGCAGTATTTCAAGGCGTTCAGGAGAGACCTGCACAGCGTAGACCCCTTCCCGATACCTGACGACTGGACGAGATTCGCTTCTATGGACTGGGGTTATGCTGCACCTTGCGCGGTTCACTGGCACGCGGTGGAGCCGAGCAGTTACCGGGTATATACCTATAGGGAGATGTATGTTACCCAGATGCGGCCTGCAGAGGTAGCGGAGCGCTTCCTGGAGATTTCCCGGGACGATGGCCGGATAGCCTACCTCAAAGCCAGCCCGGACATGTGGCAGGAGCGGGGGCTTGCCAGCGATGCCGAAGCGGGGGAGAGCATAGCGGACGAGTTTTCTTCCAGGGGCATACTGATAGAAATGGCGGACAACCGCAGGGTGATTGGTTGGACCAGGGTTAGGGAATATTTATCCCTGATGCCGGACGAAAAACCGGCCTGGCAGTGCTTCACCACCTGCGATAACTTGCTTCGGACGCTGCCGGAGCTTGTGCATGATGAAAGAAATGTAGAGGACGTTGACGGGAATTGTGAGGACCACGCACCAGAAAGTTTGCGGTATGCGCTTATGAGCAGACCCAAGCCAGCGGACTTGACGCCGATTATCCCTGCAGCATTACAACCGGGGACGGGCATAAAGGAGTTTCATTTTGACCGGGAAATGACCCGGGAGCAGATGCTGCGGGACGAATTTGAAGACATGGAAGACGAAGGCAAGACATTCTTTGACTTTTAGGAGGGCTACATTATGCCGGAAATGCCAGAAAGATTGCAGAGACAGCCGAGAGGGGCACCAGGGCCGGGAGCGGGCCCAGCACCAGCAGGGCCAGGGGCTAGGCCTGGACAGCCCGGGCAGCCTGGGGCACCTGGAGGACAGGAAGGCCAGGGCGGGGAACAGATGATGCAGCAGATGGAGCAGTTGCTTACCAGTATTTTCGGGCCTTTACCGCCAGGGGTGACGGTGCCCGCAGTGATGGACCTGATAGAGGACTTCATTGAGGGCGCCAGGGCGCAACAGCAGCAGGGCGGAGCAGGACCGAGGCCGGGGGCAGCACCGGGCGGGGCACCTGGGGGAGCGCCAGGAGCAGGGCCGCCGCAGGTACCGCCGGAGCAGCAGGAGCAGATGATGAGAGGATTGGGGCGGATGCGCCGATGATAGAGATGTTGATCATGGTATTGGTTGCGGTGATGGCTGGCTATGTTGGGGCAGAGCTCCATGCCCGTTATGGCGGCTACCGCAGCATACACAGGGTTACAGCGGGGGCGTTCATGGACGACGGTGAGGCCGAGGATGACTTCTTCCCGCTGGACCCGGAGGATGAGAAGGAGCAGGAGAAGAAGCAGACCAGGGGGTTTTTTGGATAAGATAGGAGGGTGAGATATGGCAGTAGCGCATTGCGAAGTATGCGGCAAGGAATATCCGAATGGCGGGCTGGCGAAGAGTTGCGCCAAGCGCCACAAGAAGAGGGAAGAGGGCGCAGAGGCCACTGAGAAGCCCACAGAGCAGAGTTCGGGCCAGGGTGAGGGCAACACCCTTCGAGAGGTATTGAAGCCCCTTTTCGGCCAATTCTCTGCGCTTGTGTTGGAGCCGGAACACCTGCCGGAGGAGACGCAGTATCTGGCGGATGGTGCTACGGTAGGCTTGCGGGTTATGGGAAGGCTGAAGGACGGCAGGGTTGAGGTAGAGGAAATAGACTTTATCCGCTGAAGGAAGGAGGGCGGACGATGTGACCAGGGAAGGCAGAGGGGGTGAAAGAGGCCGGGAGCAGAAGAGCAGGTGCCATGTATGCGGTGCAGGCCCCAGGCAGGGCGAGAGGCTTTGTGCGGAGTGTGAGGTTATGGTAGACGAGCGGGTGCAGGACTTATACTTCCGAGGCGGGAGGCGGTTCTGATGCTAAGGGGAATGCTAAGGGCCATAGACCGCAAGCTTAAGGGGGCGAAGGTTGACAGGACGCCTTCCAGGTGGCCGGAGCCGGAGAGCAGGGCGCTGGAGAAGCTGGGTCCGGCAGAGCTTGAGGCATACAGGGAGCGGCTGGCCGGGAGGGAGCAGGAGAAGAAAAAGGAGGGATGAAAAGTGGTTGATAAGTGGGACAGAAAGACAGGTTTTTGTTGTGCGACATGCGCTTATTATGCCCCGAAAGACGAGGACAAGGGCCGGTGTCGCCGTCATGCGCCAACAATGCAGGGTTATCCTGTAGTCTTTTCTGAGACAGATTGGTGCGGGGATCATAAGATTGGGACAAACCCATCCAAGGGGTAGGGAGCAGGAGAAGAAAAGGGAGTTTTAACGGAAAGGGGAGAACCCAAGTGAATGAGCAAGGATACCTGAAAGTTATGGAGTTGCATATTCGTGTCCATGACAGTCGCCGGGAAGAGAGGGAAGCGTTAGAGCAGGAAATAAAAGCACTCAAGACCAGGCTTGTTGAACTTCAAGAGCGGTATCAGGCAGTAAAGAACGAAGAGTCACATTCTAATCCCGGCACGAAAAGAAGGCAGTTGTTGGATTGGATGATCGAGCAGGGCGAAGAAAAGCTGGAAGGAATGACCTGCAAGCAGATTGCTGATGCTGCTGGCGGTTTAAGCCCCAGCACGGTGTACGGACAGATCAGGTATTTTAAAAGGATGGCGTCGGCTATCAACAGGCGGAAAGGGGAGAACCCATGAAACAGCACATCACACCGGAGCAGCTGCAGGAGTTATCGGACGAGCAGAAGGCGCGGCTTAGGGAGTGGAAGGAGGCCAGCCATGAGCGAGAGAAAAGCTAAGTACAGCGACGCATTTACGCCGGATGAGCTTGCGGACGAGGAACAAAACCTGCTTGAGTATTTCAGGCACGAACTCAAGTACGGTGAGGCTACGGTAACGGTAAGAAAGGGGCTGCCCGTGTTTATTCGGGTGGCGCAGAAGGACGTAAAGCTGGATTAACTAAAACCGAATACTTAAAACTCCAAACCGAGAACGGGGGAGGCCGAGCAACCAGAGGGCAGGACGTACCTGCTTTGTGGTTGCTTGTGCTTCCCCTTTTTTTTGTTTATTACAGCCTTTCCAAGGAGGCCGGTTTCATGGAAACAACGGTAGAAGCGCAGATGGATACACAAATGCTCAATGAATCGCTGCGGAAGGTATATGACTGGTTTGACAGCGACCGCAGCAGCAAAAAGAACATAACGGAAGAGTTCGAGGACCTATACAGGCTTTACAAAGGCGACCATTGGGACCTTACGGGGCCTGACGGCAGGCCGATTCGCAGCCAGGAGCAGAAGTCGATGCGGCCCAATACGGTGGAGAATATTGCCTTCGCCATGATAGAAGGGCTTGTGGCCGAGTTTTCGTCGGAAATGGACCTGATTGACTATCCGGTGGAGCAAAATGATGACGAGATCGCCGGGGTAATGACTGACCTGAAGAGCTTTATCATGTATAAGAACCGCGTGGAGAACGAGAAGGCCAGGTGGCTTAGGTGGTTTTTCCTCTACGGCACAGGTATCTGGCATACCTACTGGGACCCGCACTGGCGCGGTGGCAGGGGGCCTAACCGCTGGATAGGGGAAATCCGCTGGCAGGCACTGCACCCGCAGGCACTTTTCCCGGACGGCAGGTGTATGGACAGCCTGGAAGACGGCAGAAGGGTTCACAAAGCATACTACACGACCCAGGAGGACGTTAAAGAGCGCTGGGGCCTTGACGTTGAAGCGGATATAATTTCGGCGGATATGCTGATTGGTGATGAGGCCGAGGGTGAGGTGCTGGCCGAGCAGGGCGAGGAAATGGTCTTGCTGGTGGAGACCTGGTATAAAGGCGAGCCGCTGTTCATGGACGAGGGCGAAGAAAACCTTGGGCCGGGGCTACATGTAGTCTGGTGGGCTGGTGACGGCAGGCCGGAATACCTGGCGCACTCCAACTACGTTTACTTTGACCCTGGCGAGGATTGCAAGTTCCCCTTCCATGTGCAGAACTGCTACCCCAGGGAAAACAGCATCTGGGGTTTTGGTGAGGGGCACTTCATTAAGTCACCACAGATTATGCGGAACAGGACCAGTGAGCTTATCCTGGAGGCGCACATGCACCACAGCCTGGGGCAGACGTTCTATAAAGACGATGCTTTTACGCCACAGCAGAAGAAGTATTTCGAGAAGTACGGGACGCTTGCGGGCATGTATTTCCCGATACGCAATCCCGAGGCGGTTAACCGGGTACATGGCCAGAACGCGCCGGGCAGCTTGTTGAATGAGACGGAGCGGCTGCAGAAGGTTGTTGAGGCCATTGTAGGGCGGTTTGACATCAGCCAGGGCAGGACGCCGGGCAGTGTTACCGCTTTCAGGGCTTTAGACCTTCTGGCGGAACGCTCCCAGGTGAGGCTAAGGAGCAAAGAGCAATCGCTTACTACTTCTTATGAGGATTGCGGCAACTACGTAAACCACCTGATAAGCCAGTTCTATACGGAGCGCAGGGCTTACCGGATTATCGGGGATGAAATCGGCAAGGACGATCCCGTTTTTGTAAACCGGCAGACGGGCGAGGTTATCCCGGCACGGAAGGGCGAACAGCCACCGGGACCGGAATGGGAACCGGACATGCAGAAGAACAAAGGCCCGCTGTATGGCTTGTTCCGGGCGGATATGATCCAGAAGGCGTATATCTTCGCAACGGGTGAATCGATCCCTGTGGAGCAGTTCTACCCGACTATGGAAATGGTGGAGGGCGAGGACTACGAGATATATTCAGCAGAGTTCGATACGGTATGCCAGGTGTCAACAGAAATGCCGACGGACAGGATGTTCTACCTGGAGATGGCCAAAGAGCTTCTGGCCAATGAGGTTATAGATACAGAAACATTCTACTACGTGTTGAAGAACGGCAAATTCCCGCCGTTTGAAGATATGCAGGAGAAAGCCGAGCAGCAGAGCATGGAGAGGGCCGAGCAGGAAGGCGAAATGAACAAGCTCAAGATGCAGATGGAGATGGAGGAACATCAGGCTGATGTTGAGCTGAAGCAGGCCCAGGCGGAAAAGGCGCGGGCGGAGATACAGGCCAAGATAACCGGCACGGAAGCCAAGGCTGCCCTGGACGAGGCCAAGGCGCATGAGACTCTTTACAGTGCGCAGGAAAGAGCACGAGAAAAGGAAGTGATGGTACACGCACAGATTGAGAACATCTTAAACGAGAACCCGGCAATGCGGCAGTATTTTGATTCGCTTTCGCCGGAGAACCAGCGCCGCGTTATCGAAGAGATGCGCGGCGCCAACCTGGTATAAGAGCATGAAGCCCGACAGCAGGCTATAAACCGCTGGCGGAAAGCTGCCTTACGGGAGGGCGGCTTTTTACTTTGCACTATCCCGGAAACTACGGGCGACGGCCCTAAAACGGGGGTATTGACGATGGCTGAAAAGTGGAGATTGATGGACTTGCAGATGTTTGCTGATGACGGGGTTGAGGATGACGACCCTGCTGTAGAGGACGAAACAGAAGAAATTGAAGACGACGAGGCAGAAGACGAGGAAGAGCTTGACGAGTTTGAGGCACTGGCAGAAGACGACGAAGAAGCAGAAGAGGGGGCGGAAGGAGCCCCTGAACAGCCGGAGGGCCAGCAGGGAGAGCAACAGCAGGCCAAGATAGAGTTTACGCCGGAGCAGCAGCAGTACATTGACCAGATCGTGCAGGAAAGGCTCGCAAGGGACCGCAGGTCACGCGGAGAGGCGACAGAGCACCTGGAGCACGTCCAGCAGCTAGAAGAAAAGATGGGCATGAGGTTGCCCGATATCATTTCTAAGTTGGACGAGCAGACAATCCAGGACGAAAAAGACCGCCTGATGGACGAATATGCCATGACGGAAGAAGAGGCGGCGACCCTGGCGAAGGAACGCTACGAGGCCCGGACGCTGAAGCAGCGTATGGACCAGTACGAACAGCAGGCACAGAGCGCAGAGCGGGCAAGGTCCTATGAGCAGGCGAAGCAGGCGCAGATTGCCAACCCGAAGATGGCTTCGGTGATCAAGAAGTATGAAGCCGAGATAGACCAGGCAGCGGGCAACGGCAACATTGCCTCCTTTGACGTTGCTTTATGGCACGTTTTGGGTAAAAAGTATGCGTCCGGCGAGCTGTCCGAGACGGTAAGGAACTCTATCGAGCAGCAGACAATGGCCAATATCAGCAAACGGGGCAAGACGGCACCTATTGGCGCCAGCCAGAGCGGTAAAGGCAAGGATTCCGCACTGTCGCCGGAGGAACGCCGGATTGCCAAGGCGTTTGGCATGACGGCAAAAGAGTATGCGAAGTACAAAAAATAACCAGAGCAGGGACAACCCCTGCTTATTTTAATTGTGAGGTGAAAATGGATGTCTTATGAAGCTCCCAGAACTACTGTAGGCTTCGAGCGGGTTTATAACATGGCAGGCTTCCCGTCCAACCCGGTGCCTTATGAACTAACAGGCAATACGGCATTTCCTAAAGGTGCGGTGGTTGTAATGACCGACGGGCTTTTGGCACGGGCCGACGATAACACAACGAGCAAGGTTGTGGGTGTCATGGCTGAAGAGGTCAAGCAGGCGGACAACCCCAGTGATGAAGTAACTTACGGCATGGTTTACGACAATCCCCTGGATGTGTTCAGGGTGAGCGTTGCCGACCATCTCGATGTAACCGCAACCGGGGGCAGCGCTACCCGGTTTGAGGCAACCGGCGAGTTCAACGACGACATGGAAGGCTCTGTTATTTACGTTTACGAGGGTCCCAGTAAGGGTGCTGTAAGGACTATCAGCGACTCTGATGATAACTATGTGGATGTTTATGTTCCCTTCCCGGAAACAATCACAACTGACTCTAAGGCTGTTGTCCTGGGCGAAGAT
>PWGF01000331.1 GCA_003554375.1 Spirochaetaceae bacterium | reverse complement strand
CCGGGAGCTCCTGTCGATAAGGAATTGGGAAGGCCGGCCGGATCCCCTCGGCGCACGTTAAAACGGGCGAGCCGGAGAGAACAGCATACGGCATATACCAGAGCGAAGGTCCAACCGTACCCGGGCGCCCCCGCCAAGGAAATCTCGAACATAAGCAACGCCGGCGCGACGCCGAAACAGACAAAATCCGAAAGCGAGTCGAGCTCGGCGCCGAATGAGCTGGTGGCGTTGAGTCGGCGGGCCAGCAAGCCGTCCAAGCGGTCAAGTAGCGCGGAAAGCATAATGAGTATGGCGGCCGGCTCGAATTCGCCGGCCAGGGTAAAGCGGATCGAGGTAAGCCCTACACAGAGCCCAAGAATGGTGACGGCATTGGGAAGCAACCGGGCAATGGGGAGCTTGTCGCGATCGTTCTTTGGTTCCGGCATTGTTGAGCGTCTCTCCTCCAGGCTCCGCGGGCGGGCTTTCCGGGTTCCGCGGGCTCATCCTGCATCCTGCATCGTGCCGCGATGTCGTTGCGTCCGGAGACCGTGTCCCCGAATGCGCCGAACGAGCTCCGATCATAGTGGTAGTAGACTCGCGGCGCAAGGCGATCTTTGCCAATCTGGTTTCCCCATGGGGTTGTTCCACCGTGTTGCTTCCTCGTGCAGTGCCGGATCGATCTTCCAATGTTGCCCCGCCGGCCATGTCGATATAGAATCCGCCCATGAGCCTTAAGCGTGAGTTGCGCCTCATCGACGTATTTTGCATCGCTTCCGGGGCAATGATCAGCTCGGGCATCTTCGTGCTCCCGGGGCTGGCGTTTGCTCGAACAGGTCCGTCGGTGTTCGTCTCGTACATCTTGGCCGGTCTCCTTGCCCTCACCGGCATGGTGAGCACCATCGAGCTCACCACCGCAATGCCGAAGGCAGGGGGGAATTACTTCTTCACCACCCGGAGCCTCGGTCCGGCGGCAGGCACCATTGCGGGGCTTCTGAGCTGGTTCTCCCTGGCGCTCAAGAGCGCCTTCGCCTTGGTGGGAATGTCCGCGTTTACGGTGCTCCTGATACCGCTGGACCCGAGCCTCATCGCGGTGGCACTCTGCGTCCTCTTCATCATACTCAACCTCGTCGGGGTACGGGAGGCAGGACGCTTTCAGGTCTTCCTCGTGCTCGGCATGCTGGCGCTGCTCGCGGCATATACGTCATGGGGGCTTACGGCGATCGAGATCCCGCGCTTCGAACCGTTTGCGCCCGCGGGCACGGAAGGCGTGCTTTCAACGGCGGGCTTCGTTTTCGTTGCGTACGGCGGCCTCCTTCACGTGGCAAGCGTAGCGGAGGAGATCAGGGACCCGAAGAAGAACATCCCCGCGGGCATGATCGCTTCACTCGTGGTCGTGGTGATTGCCTACTCGTTCACCGTGCTGGTTACCGTCGGCGTGATGGAGGCAAGCGCTCTAGCCGAATCGCTCACGCCGGTTACCGACGGCGCGACGGTTTTCCTAGGGCCGCTTGGGGCAGTAGTACTCAGCGTCGCAGCGATCTTGGCATTCATCTCCACCGCCAATGCCGGGCTTATGTCCGCTTCCCGCTACCTCTTTGCGCTTGGTCGGGATCGCCTTTTGCCGGATATGCTGACGTCCGTAAGCCCCCGTTTCCACACCCCGCATTGGGCGGTGTTGATTACCGGCCTCTTCATGATTGCCGTGCTCTTTCTCCCGTTGGAGGTTCTGGTTGAATCGGCCTCGACCGTTCTCATGTTGACCTACATCCTCTCCAACATCTCGGTGATCGTGCTGCGGGAGAGCCGCATCGTCACGTACAAGCCGAGCTTCCGTTCGCCGCTCTACCCGTGGCTGCACATTGTCGGGAGCGTCGGGTTTGCGGTTCTGATTTTCGAGCTCGGGCTCGTCTCCTTCTTGATTACGCTCCTCCTCATGGCGGGCGGCTTCACCGTATACGTGTTCTACGGCAAACGGAAAGCAAGCTCCTCTGAGTTCGCTCTCATGCATGTCGTCCAGAGGGTGTTCAACGAGATGCCGTTTCTCCGGAACCGGAACATCACTGAGAACCAGCTGGAAGCGGAGTTGCGCCACATCATCCATGACCGCGACGAGGTTATCGAGGACGAGTTCGACCGCCTTGTGCACGATGCCATCGTCCTCGACGCCCAAGAGCCAATGAGCATGCACGAGCTTTTCCGCATGACCAGCGAGCAGGTTTGCGACTCGTGTGGCCTCACTGCCGACGAGGTCTACCGACTGCTCTGCGAGCGCGAGAAGCTGAGCTCCACCGCGTTGAGCGAGCTGGTTGCGATTCCGCATATCATCATTCCCGGAGAGAAGCGCCTGCTCTTGACGATTGTTCGGAACAAATCCGGCGTCCGCTTTGAGGGGCCGGAAGGATCGTGGGATGTCAAGGCTGTCTTTATGATTTTCGGGAGCGCCGACCACCGGAACCTGCATCTCAAGACGCTTGCCTCGATCGCACAGATCGTCAATCAGCCGTCGTTCGAACAACACTGGCTGGGCGCTTCCACGCGGGAAGACTTGCGGCATATCCTGCTCCTCGGCGAGCGAAAGCGGTCGTGAAAGACGCGTTGCCACCGTGCGTCCCCCGGCGCGGAGCTCCTGTGACCGTTGGACAAGTCTCGATCGCGTCCGCCGGCGCGGCCCGCCACGTGACCGTTAAACAAGTCTCCAGCGCGTCCTATCCCACCATCCCTCATAGCGTGCTATAATCGCACTAGACGCCGGCCGGCGGACGCCCTATGGGGCCGGCGGCCGGTGCGGAGGTGCGCCATGCCGACAAAGATCTCAGCGGCCGCAGATACGGGATACGAGCTTCTCACCGCAACCGACTTCATTCAGTGGCTCGAGCCCGGCAAGCACGCCGATCTCATCGACGGGGAGATATTCATGCATTCACCGGTATCGCTTCGGCATGCGAAGCTTCTGAACTTCCTCGATGCACTGATGCGCGTTTACATCGATCGCTACCGGCTCGGGGAGCTCTATCGTGAAGTCGTTGCCGTCCGGTTGAGCACGCGTAACGTGTTCCTCCCCGACCTTGCTTTCTACCATCGCGACCGCGGCAATCCGGCACAGGAGCACTACGTGGAAGGAGCGCCCGACCTGGTCGTTGAAGCCTTGAGCCGGCGGACCGGCTACCGGGACCTGGGAATGAAGTTCGCCGAGTACGAGCAGCACGGCGTGCGCGAGTATTGGGTGTTGGATCCGGAGACACTCGTCCACCGGTTCTATCGGCGCAACGCCGAAGGGATTCTTGCCGAGTTCGCCGCCGAAGGCGATCGCATCGAGAGTCAGGTCATCTCCGGCTTTTTCGTCAAGCGCTCATGGCTCGATCCCGGTGCCCTCCCCTCGCTCGACTCCTGTATTAGCGAGGTGGCAGGGGATTCACCGCGCAGTTGACGGGAGCCGCAATCCCGGCAGAATACATCGAATCGCGCCGGTCGGCGGCTCAAAAGGCGCGGTTGGACAAGAACAAGGGGGGCACTGTGAAAGTCGAACCATTCGACCATGCGTTCTATCCGGACTGGTACGTCTTCCATCTGGAGGAGGGGGAGCGGGCCGGCGAAGTGTATTCGGGATACGTGCGCAACGCCTGTCAGGATCCGACCTGCGGCTGTGGGAGCCTAGCCTTCGTTCTCCGGCAGGGGGGGCAAACGACCGGGGGGCTTCCCGCGACCGAGGGCCTGGCGGACAGCGAGAACAACGGAAAAAACGAGGAGCCGTACCGCTTTTTCGTGAACCTTGGTGCGCGAAAACTGACCCCACGCCAGCCGGACGCAACGAGGGGGGGCTTAGAGCTCGGGCCCGATTTCGCCGCGGAACTCTCTGAGGAGCAGTGGAATCAGTTCCAGCAACTCTTTGCCGCGCAGAAGGCGGAGCTGATTCGGAACCACTCGAGCCTAGGCTCCGTGCGCGCGGATCTCTCCCATCTGGAGCCGAGAATCGAAGAGGTGTCGGAGCAGGTCCTGTTCTCCGACGTCTTCCCGTTTTCCGACAGCATCCGGCTTTCCGGGGAGAGCGGCACATATCTGGTGCTGGACCACTACTGTCTGCGGCAGAGCTGCACGTGCCGCGACGTTACCCTCGTATTCTATCGGGACGAGGAAACGCCGGACGAGCCTGCGGCCCATATCGGGGCGGTTACCTACGATTACCGCAAAGAAAACTGGGATTGGACCGAGTCCCCGAGCGCGGAGGCACGAAACACGATTCCCGCCCTCTTGGACCAGAATGCGGAGGAGATGGCGAGAATAGCCCGCCTTTGCAGTGAGCGTCACCGTATCCTGCGCCAGGTATACCGGAACTATCGGAGGCGCAAGGAAAGACCCGGAAGATTCGCCCGGAGCCCGGCCGGCGCGGAGGGTGCCGGCGCACCCAACACGACAGGCGCCGCGAGCGGGGCATACGGGGCAGCAGCAGGGCCAGGCGGCCCGGGGCCGGGGCGCCCGCTCCCGGCAAGCCGGGGGCCGAAGGTCGGCAGAAACGCGCCCTGCCCATGCGGAAGCGGGAGGAAGTTCAAGCATTGCTGCGGCCGGGCCGGCGCGTGACGTAATCGCTCAGGAGTTCCGAGCGCGTGTCACGCCCGCCGCCCGCCGCCGCCTGTGTGTCACATAGAATGAGCGCCGCCGCTTGCAGCGACGGCGGTGCCCGCCTTGGGGGCGTGGGGAAGCTGCACCAGCTCCGCGCACGTTCCGGTTTGAAAGCGCGCCGGGGCGTGTAGTATGAAAGATGTATGAGTGCGAAAAAAGTCGTTAAAGGTTTGGCGGCGGACGCCGGCATCGAGATCAACGGGACGCAGCCGTGGGACATCCAGGTCCATGACCGGGAGATGTATGACCGCGTGTTGAAACAGGGCTCGCTCGGCCTCGGCGAGAGCTACATGGACGGCCAGTGGGACTGTGATGACCTGGAGACCGCTATCGCCATGCTCGTCACCTCGGCCGCCGAACGGCGGATCATCCGGGACCCGCGGCTGGTTCTCCGCTTGGCGGGCTTCTACCTGGGCCAGGTCGTGCCGAACCGGGGGGCGCGCCGGCGGGCGTACACCATCGGCAAGCACCACTACGATATCGGGAACGACCTGTACCGCCGCATGCTCGACCGGCGCATGATCTACTCCTGCGGCTACTGGGCGGACGCCGGGACGCTCGACGAAGCACAGGAAGCGAAGCTGGATCTGATCTGCCGGAAGCTGGAGCTTCGCGAAGGCATGCGCGTCCTGGATATCGGGTGCGGCTGGGGCGGCTTCCTCAAGTATGCAACCGAGCGTTACGGAGTGACCGGCCTAGGGGTGACGGTATCGCAGGAGCAGGTCGAGCATGCCCAGGAGGAGCTGGCGGGGTTGCCGGTGGAGGTCCGGCTGGCCGACTACCGCGACGTGACCGGAACGTTCGACCGGATTCTCTCCATCGGGATGTTCGAGCATGTCGGCTACAAGAACTACCCCGTATATATGCAGACCGTACACGATCGCCTGGCCGATGACGGGCTGACCCTCGTGCATACCATCGGCTGTAACGCTCCCATAAAGAGCCGTGATCGCTGGATCGCCCGCTATATCTTCCCCAACTCCAAGCTGCCGGCGCTGACGCAGATCGACGAGGCCGCTCGCGACCACTTTGCGCTGGAGGATCTCCACAACTTTGGCCCCGACTACACGCTCACCCTCCGCGCGTGGCACCAAAACTTCACTGCAGCGTGGCCTGAGCTCTCCGCCTCCTACGACGAGCGATTCCGCCGCATGTGGGTGTACTTCCTGCTCTCCTCCGCAGCCGCGTTCCGGGTTCGCAAGACCCAGCTGTGGCAGTTTGTGTTCTCCAAGTACCGCCCCGGCGTCTACCGCTCGATCCGCTAGGCCGTGAGGCACGGATTGGTGTCCGCTGCCCGCAACATCTTCGCCGACTCCTCCAGAGAATCCGGGCGTGCCCCCGGGCCAAGCCGCACCTCCGCGGCCTCGCCCTCCCCTCACGCCCGCCCCGTCACCTCCCTCGCCCCGGCGGCTTGGCCCGGGGTCAGGCCGTCCGGGGGTTCCGTCCCGCCGCGCGCCCGGTTTGCGCTGCTTTTGCGCAAGAGATCGGAGGGGGCGAGCGGAGGGCGGAGGCCCGGAGCGAGCGTCCGCCGTAAGGCGGACCGACAGCCCCGGAGAGCTCGGTCCTGAAGGCCGGGGGCGGCACGTGCCTGGGAGCCGGCCGTGGGGCGACAGGGCGGCGGTGCCGC
The DNA here is from genome assembly GCA_003554375.1 of Spirochaetaceae bacterium. Taxonomy (GTDB): domain Bacteria; phylum Spirochaetota; class Spirochaetia; order DSM-27196; family SKKC01; genus PWGF01. Next base: position 2,627 of record PWGF01000331.1, on the reverse strand, counting down.
AGGCAGCGGCGCAGGGGCCGTGCGAGCGGCGCCTCGCCTCCGCCTGCCGCCCGCGGGCTTCAGGATGCGCCCAAATCTGAGAGAAACGGCTGGTCAGGAGCTGTCGAGGATCGATGGGGGCTGGGCGTGCGGGGAGGGTCACGAGGCGGGTGCTTCGCGCGAGCGCGAGGGGACGAGCGCGGTTGCGGCGACGAGGGCGTAGCAGAGGAGCATGAGGGCGGCGACGGTGCGGAAGCCGAAGCTCATGGCGACCAACACGGCGAGGGGCGATGCGGCGACGGAGGCGAACCCGTCGACGGCCCAGGCGAGCGGCACGTGCGAGGGGGCTTCCCGGTTGAGGATCGCAAGGCCTGCCGGGAAAAAGACCCCGAGGAGGACCCCCGCCGGCAGGACGAGGAGCGCGGCTGCGCCGAATCGCACGGCGGCGGGCGAGGCGACCAGGGCGCCAAAGAGCGCGGGCATGAAGAGCTCGTAGAGGACGATCAGCGCGGCGAGGGCCGGAGCTGCCACGAGGACTTTGCGCTCGGGGGTGATGCGCGGCGCGTGGGGGCGAGCATTTCGGGGTGGGCGGCTGGGTGCGTCGGCGGGGGCGTCGCTGGACGGGCGGGCATTCTGGGGCGGGCCGGCAGTCCGGGGCGGGCGGCCTTCCTGCCCTTCCCCGCCGAAGCGCTCCTGGAGGAAGCTGCCGATGCCTGCGCCGACGAGCATGGTGGTGAGGACGACGGCTGCGCTGTAGAGCGGATCGCCGAGGTAGCGGGTGAACTGGGCGATCCAGTTCATCTCGAGTCCGATGAAGCCGAGCCCGGTTCCGGTGAAGTAGAGCAAGGTCCGCAGGCGGCGACCGCGGCGGGGCGAACCGGCGAGGAGTGTGGGCACGGGCAGGAGGAGCGCGGCCAGGAGCAGGATGCCGGCGGCGCTCACCACGAGCACGACGTAGCCGAGCTCGAGCCTGCGGAACCACTCGGCGCCGAAAGCTTCGGCGATTCGCTCGACCCCGGCCCACCTGAAGAAATCGTGGAAGTACGGGCGTTGGTCGGTTGCGGGGGAGATGTCGTAGACCCACTCGTCGATGAATTGGGCCGGGTCGGCTTCGTGAACCGGTGAGGTGGAGCCGGTAACCGGGCGGCCGGCAGCGGCTGGGAGACCCGCCGCTGAGCGGGGCGGGTGCGCCTCGGCGGGCGCGGTAGCCCGGGGGCCGTCGGCCGGTAACCGCGCCGGTAACCTCGCCGGTAACGGGGCCGCGGCGGGGCCGGCAACGGAGGGCCCGGCCGCCCGGACGCCGGCCGGATCGCCTTCGAGGATTCTTCGCGCTCCGTAGTGGTAGTACGAGTACTCCACTCCTTCGGGGCCGGGAACCTGGTTCTTCTGCTCGACGCCGGCCGAGTCGATGCCGGGGTAGTACTCGATGTCGAGCACGAGGGGCTCGGCGGTGTCCCGAACGACTTCGAGCACCTGGTCCCGCGCGGCGCTCTCGGCGGGAAGCGGCGCCTTGCTGATGAGCGTTGTGGCGGCGAGGTAGTTGCGGGCCATGACGACGTGGTCGGCGGGGGCCTGGCCGCGGCGGCGAAGCATCTCCCCTGCCGTGGTAAGAACGCGCAGGTTGTCACGGGCGGGGGTTTGGAGGCCGCGCGTGATCGCGATCATTCCCCGCTCGCTGAGGAGGTCGCGCGCGGCGCCGAATCCTTCGGCGGTCAGCAAGAAGTCCTCCTGCAGCCCGCCAAGTCCCCGAGTACCCGCGGGCATCCCCTCGGCCCCGGCGATATGCACGATGTCGTACTCCTCGCCGCGCGCGGCGCTCTTCTGAAGATAGCGGCGCGGCTCGGCGGCTACGGTCCGCACTTCGTCCATGATCCAGCCACCGTACCCGGCGAGATCCTCCCGGACGGTTCGGAGGAGCGTGGGGTTGCTATGGACGACGGTGATCTCCTCGGCCCCGAAACGCCGTGCCAGCCAGACGTTGGGCCCGCCCGCCTCTCCGAGGAGAAGCACCCGCGGCTCATCGCGGATTTCCTGCTGCACGCGGTAGACGAGCGACTGCGGGGTGTGGTCCATGATGGCGGCGGGGTGGTCGGGGGCGTTATCGGAGGCGTTGCCGGGGGCGTTGGATGTCAACGCGCCGACCTCGGGGGTGCCGGCCGCTGAAGCGGGGGCGTTCGCCGGCAACGCGCCGGCCTCGTGTGTGCCGGCCCGGCCGGCCGGCGAGCCGGAGGCCATACCAAGGCCGGCACGCGCCGGGCCGGCGGCCTTGAGCGCCTCCGGTTCGCTGCCACCCGGGGACCCGGCGAACTCGCCAGAGTCGCCGGGCGACTCAGGCGGAATGGTAAAAACGCTGCCGGCACGCTCGCCATCGAGCAGGATCGCCGCCTGCTCGGGCGGTCCCACTTCCGCTTGGAGCCCCGCGAACATCGTATAGTGGAAGGTGGGCGAGGTGTAGGCTTGAATCCAGCCCCGGGGGCCATGGCGCTGGACAACCTGGTCGGCTTGCCCTGCGTCCTCCCGCAGCCGCACCTGGTAGGCCATCTTGTACTGGTCGACCGTCCGTTCGGGCGGGGAAAGCACGGTCCAGGCGGCTACGACGACGACTACCGCGGAGGCGATGGCAGCGCCAACCCGCTTCAGGCGCGTTG